>NZ_LWBK01000001.1:0-154383 GCF_001614195.1 Bacillus sp. VT 712
CTCGTTTTAATCTGCGACCAGTCTCCGTTTTCTTTAATCACGGTGACTTTGGCATTGCGCGGCAAGTTGGTAACGATGGAAGCTGAAGTGCTAGCGGCAGAGCGAACGTTTAAAGAGCTAGCGTTCACGGTCGCTTGTTTTGAAACAACATTTGTGGGTGATGTTTTTTTCTCTATGTATTCACTTGATATCCAAGCGTCTTTGCCATTAAGTTGGATTTTTGCCCATCCTTGTTGTTCTGTTAATACATTAATTGTGTTTCCTTTATACAGCTTGCCAACGATTGCCTCACTTGTGCTTGGAATTGCCCGCACGTTTAATGATGTGGCATTAACAGTCGCTGGTTGAGCGGCTTCAGCTTCTAAATTAAAAAAAAGAGCCGAAGAGCTCAGAGCAGCAGTTGTACAAACTGCATACATCATGTGTTTATTATTCATCTTTTCCTCCTTGCATTCTACTAAATTTACTTAAAGATAAAATGGATTTCAAAGCATATATCGGCAACTTAACCAAAAATTCAAGGTAAAACTATATTTCTCTTAAGTTACCTACATTATCCATCATACTACATGTCGAACGGTGACGGTATAATGAATTTGTCCTAAACAAATGGAAGATAAAAAGGGAGAGTGCTTTAGCGTTAACTTTTAATTCATAAAAAAAAGAAGCATATATAAGGGAATATTAACAAGTAAATGGAGTATTTATTAATAATTTAGTCCACATTGCTCAGAATGAAATGGTCAATTTTCATAAAATTTTTGAAAGAGGAAATTGTATAAAAATAATTATTAGAAAATTATTTATTTTTAATTAATTTAGTGGTAAATTATAAAGAAAGCTAAAGAGAGGTGGAGATCATTGGTTGAACTTGTGAATTATGAAACAAAATGGCCGGTTCTTTATGCATTTGAAAAAGAAAAGGTAACCTCAATGCTTAAAGACTTTTCAATTGAAGTTAAGCATATTGGAAGTACAGCTATCCCTAATATGTCGGCTTCTCCAATTATCGATGTATTAATAGGTATTCAACGTTCTGAGGACTTAACGTCAGTTATTGAGATATTGCAAAATGGCCCATATGTTTATATAGAAGAAATGAATATATTTATTGCTCTAAAAGATGAGGCTTCTTTGTCGCATTATCCAAAATATATAAAGGAAAATGACTCCTACTGTGCAATACCAACTCATATTCAACACGCTCATCTGTACGTAACGGCCGTTGATTCAGCCTTTTGGGATGGCTGCTTAGCGTTTCAAGATGAACTTAAGAAAAGTGAAAGGCTACAGGAAGGGTATATAGACCTTAAAAACAAACTTGCATCTTCATACTGGAATAATTATGAGCGATATATGGAAGAAAAACAGGCTTATATTCAAGCGTATGTTTCTTCTAAAACTTTGCAATCAACAGATATAAAATAGAAAAAGCCAGCGCAAAAACGCGCTGGTTTTTTAAGCGTTACTTTGTATCTTCTAAGATAATTGTTTCAAGTTGGCTTGCAGTATTCACGGCTAAAACCGTATAATTCTTACCATTTTCTACTTTAGTACCTGGAAGTCCAAGTATTTCTTTGCCATCTTCGGTTGTTACGCTTAAATCATAAGCACCAGGAGCAAGAGTCTGGTAGTCGGATACTGTTTTGAATGCTAAATTTGTAAACAGTGGAGCGGCTCCTTTTGGTCCAACGTTAACAGCTGGAGCATCAGGTGAAAAGTGAGCAACACGAACTTTTGCTTTATCAGGCGTTCCTACCGTATTGTTGGAGATTGCTTTTAGTTCTAACATATCTACTTTGTTAATAGCAGCAATCGTGTAAGACTTTCCACCTTCTACAACAAGCGTTGCTTTTACTACGGGCTCTTTTGTTCCTTTTGTACCAGTTGCATAAACTTCTACTTCATGTGATCCAGCAGGTACTTGTAAAAAATCCGTAGTATCTTTAAATTTAACACCTTCAACAACGGGTTTTGTATCTAAGAAGATATCAACTGCAGGCGCATCTGGAGAAGCATGTACGATGCGAACATCAGCATTCTTTGCAGGAACTGCTTCGTTAGGCGCTTTTGTTTCAGAAGCAAATACAAGTGTGCGGCTTATGGCAATCAGCATAATCGCCGTAAGTATAACTAATAGTCGTTTCATGTTCTTTCACTCCTCATTTCATCTTGAGACAGTTGTATGTAAGGAAACTGTTCAACTATTAGCGTATACAAATTAAAAGCAACTATACGAAAAAATGAGACTGAGACATAAGTAGTTCAGCCTCTACTATACCTGAACGATTGAGAGTTCATAACTTTTAATCGTTCAGTTTTTTTTGTTGATTGTGAAAACAATGTTGGAAACAGGGTGGAATGGAGCGTAGGACACTCGACTCCTGCGGGAAATAGAGGAAAACGTGAGATCCCGCAGCGCAGCGAGGAAGCTCAGATTCCTCCCCGCGGAAAGCGAGTGGCCGTAGCGCAATGGAACGAATGTGTTGAGACAAACCAAAGAGATGGGAACAGCTAGTGTTCGTCTTTTAGAAGCAATCATTTTGTTATGTCCCAAACTCATTTTGTTAGGGGGCCCTTTTAGCGATAAGGGCGTAAGAAAAATGTGCGGAATAGAGCAATAACTGCAAGCAACGTAGTTAATCCCCAAGTGAAGATATAGGCTAATCCCAGCCCAATATTTGCATCTAAATAGTTATGTTTGGATTCATCGTATAGAGCATAAAGCAAAGGAGCAGAACAAACGAAAAAACTCGCAAGTAGTGCAATTCCTTTCCAAGGTTTAGGGCGTCTAATTGTCCAGAATAAGCATAAAAAAGCAACGAATAGTAAAAGAAACGTTCCCACTTGTATTACGTTTAAAATAATCATACCGCTAATCACCTTCTTAATAATTGACTATGACTATTATAGGCATAGAACTTGGAAAAAGAAAGGAAAAAGAGGCTGGGACATAAGTAATTCAGCCAATGATAAACCTGAATGATTGAGAGTTTCTCACTTTTAATCGTTTAGGTTTTTTGTTGATTGTGAAAACAATGTTGGAAACAGGGTGGAATGGAGCGTAGGATACTCGACTCCTGCGGGAAACAGAAGGAAAACTGAGATCCCGCAAGCTCAGGTTCCTCCCCGCGGAAAGCGAGTGGCCGTAGCGCAATGGAACGAACGTGTTCTGACAAACCAAAAAGATTGGAACAGCTAGTGTTCGTCTTTTAGAAGCAATCATTTTGTTATGTCCCAAACTCTTTTACATTGAACTGAAATCCATGCTTTTCTAACATGGCGCGAACCTCAGGATAATAGATCGTTTTATAAATAGAACTTACTGTTTGTGACCAGTTGCGTATCCATTAACTTGGCTGGACTCATACTTTCAAAGTGCTTTGAATTATTCGGGCTTAGAAAATGAAGTTTTTGCTTCTAAAGGAGCTACTAACACACCATCTTTAGCAAACTGAACGAACGATACAAAGTGAGCAGATTGATTATGAGCTTGAATAGAAGCCTCATCTTTCCACTGTTCAAGCATTACAAATGAATTTTTTTCAAATGCGTCTTCAAATAATTGATAGCTCACGTTTCCATCCTCTTCAGTAGAATGTTTAATTAATGTTTGAATAGCTTCTAAAAAAGCATCGCGCTTTGCAGGATTAATTTTCATATAAGCTTGAATGGTAATCATATTTATTTCCTCCTAAAATGAAAAGGTTTTTTAGTCGTATTTAAAACGTTAGTCTTATTAGTTCGAAAACCATCGAACAATGAACACTATATCACTTGAAAAGTGGCCATGCAAGCATTAAAGTTCGGAGATTATCAAACATTGAAAAGAGGTATGAGAATGTGATACCTTTTACGTATGAGAAATCCATATCAACCATCCAAATCTGAAATTCGTTTAACGTCTATCTTACATGCTTTGAGTGATCCAAATCGCTTGCGTATTGTACAATGTTTAGGGAAAAGAAAGGAGAGTCACTGTTCTTATTATCAGACGCTTAATGTATCAAAATCAACGCTATCCCACCATTTTAAGGTACTGCGCGAAGCAGGAGTTATCAAGGTTAGAATTGAAGGAACACAGCACTTTTACTCACTGCGAATAGAAGATCTAGAGGAGCTATTTCCAGGTTTGCTCTCAGCAGTAGTTAACGTTAACGAAGAGTTACTATAAAAGAGGCTGGGACATAAGTAATTCAGCCGATGATAAACCTGAACGATTGAGAGTTCATAACTTTTAATCGTTCAGGTTTTTTGGTTGATTGTGAAAACAATGTTGGAAACAGGGTGGAATGGAGCGTAGGACACTCGACTCCTGCGGGAAAGAGAGGGAAAACTGAGATCCCGCAGCGCAGCGAGGAAGCTCAGGTTCCTCCCCGCGGAAAGCGAGTGGCCGTAGCGCAATGGAACGAACGTGTGGAGACAAACCAAAGAGATGGGAACAGCTAGTGTTCGTCTCTTAGAAGCAATCATTTTGTTATGTCCCAAACTCTTCTTAATGAATGAAGCACTTAGACCTCAAAATAGAGGTGAATATGCAAGTTACATCCTGGATTGAAAGCAGCTTGGCAGTGTGGGCATCGTGATTTACAAGATAAGTACTCAGTAACGCTTAGCTCATTATGACATGCACCACAGAGGATAGCTTTTGTATTAAACAGCTTTTGAGGCCAAACTTTAGCTGAGTGATCTGCTGTTTCTTCATGACAGCGATGGCAAGGATAGTAGTCTTCACAGCAATAAAATTTTATTGAAATAATATCTTTAGCGGAATGATAATGAACGCAACGCGTTTCTTGGTCGATTGTTTTTCCTTTAACGTTCTTAATGAGAATCACATCCTTTTTGAAAGCTAAACATGATAATTGTATCATGAAATTGAGCATCGTTTGGATTTTAAACAGTATATATACATAGAAGGTGTTATAATAAATGCGTTAAGCCTTTATCATTTATATAAAGGCAAAGGAAAAGAATCTTTCAATGAATAGAAAATTAAAAATGCGTGAAATGCAGTGTAAAGAGAGGAAATAAGATGAGTAAGAACGTAATTGTATTTACTGGCGGGGGAACAGCTGGCCACGTTACTCCCAATATTGCTATTATGAAAGAGTTAGATCAAGAGAAGTGGGATATTCACTATGTAGGCTCTCATAATGGGATTGAAAAAGAATTAATTACAAACTTAGATATTCCGTATTATGCGATTTCGAGTGGGAAACTTCGTCGATACGTGGATATGGAAAATGTAAAAGACGTCTTTCGAGTAGTTAAAGGTGTAGGAGACGCAAGGCGAGTGTTAAAAAAGCTTAAACCTTCGCTTGTGTTTTCTAAAGGTGGATTTGTAACGGTACCTGTCATTATGGCAGCGAAGTCGCTTAATATTCCAGTATTTATTCATGAGAGTGATTTAACTCCGGGACTGGCAAATAAAATCGCTCAGCGTTTTGCAACAAAAATTTTCACATCATTTGACGAAGCAGCTGCTTATTTTCCGAAAGAAAAAGTGCAGGTTGTGGGTTCGCCGATTCGTCGAGAATTATTTCACGGAAAAGCAAACAACGGTCAAAGCTGGCTCCGCTTTTATGATAAAAAGCCAATTCTTACAATCATGGGTGGAAGCTTAGGTGCGCGAAAAATTAATGAAGTTGTTCGTGAATCGCTTCCAGAACTTCAAAGAAAGTTCCAAATTGTACACCTGTGTGGAAAAGGCAACGTTGATGAGAGCTTAGTGAACTTGCCGAGCTATCGCCAGTTAGAGTACGTGAACGAAGAGCTACCTGACGTGTTAGCAGCGACTGATTACGTCATTACGCGCGGAGGATCTAATGCTATTTTCGAATTTTTAGCTCTTCATAAGCCAATGATGATTATTCCTTTATCTAAAGCGCAAAGCAGAGGAGATCAAATCCTGAATGCAAAAGCCTTTCAAAAGAAAGGTTACTGTACCGTTTTAGAAGAAGAGCAGATTACAAAAGAAACATTTTTACAAGAATTAGAGCTTCTTCAAAAACAAGCAAGTGAAATGAAGCGTACAATGCGTGAAGCGACAAAAACAGACGCTATTTCTGTGTTAGTGAAAGAGATAAATCAAATTTAAAGCATGTAATTTAAGTACCAAAAAAATCAGCTGCTATAATAAGGAGCTGATTTTTTTTATGGGAAAGTTGATGAGTTTACTTTACAACAATCGTTTCTTTTTGCTTTTTGCCTTCTTTTTCCCATGTTACTTCAATCATGGCAAACGTAATGTCTTCTGTTACTTGGCTGCTGTCTTTTACGTCATAAGCTTTAAGGTTATTACTTAATACCGTATCAACAGAAAGAAGCTGTTCGGCATTTTCTTTTTGAATAGGTTGCACGGTGGTATAGCTTTTAACTTCGCCTTCTTCTTTTAGAAATTCTACTTTGCCACGCCAATGTGCTGTTTTTCCTGCTAACGTTTTAATGGGTTTATCTATTCTCTTAGCGGTAGATTTGTGATCATTGGCATGAATAAAGGACAAGATATTATCGCGCATTAACGTCATGGAATAGTTATGATAAAAATCTTTATCAATTTCCCCTTTTTGAAGAGCCCGATCAAGCTGAGAAAATTGCTTATCCGCTAAAAATAAAAGAAGTTCCTGCTCATTAATATTTCGTTTTTCGGCCATTTGAGCAATCGTCGTGCCACTTTTCCATTCTTTTTTAAATTCTTTACTATTTATATGTAAAAACTCTCTTAACTCGGTATAGTTATAGCGATACTGAAAGCGTGGTTCTTCAGCAGCCCATGAGGTAGAGGTACAGGTGAAAAACAGCATTAATGTTGTTAAGAGAAGGATGATTTTTCTCATGTCGATTACTCCTTTCATCTGATTGTTTGTTATTGGTTAGCTTTTAACAGATAGAGTAAATTATGCATTATTCTTTACTTATCACCTCATTAGGCAATATGATGAAGTATGATAAAAAAATGACAATTTGATAAAGAATATGTAAAAGCTAGTCTCTATTAGCTTCATGATGATATAATAAGAGGGGTAAAGACGTAACTTGCGTAATGGAAACCTCTAATGTTAAATTAGGGGTTATTTTTTTACTATGTAAGTTAGTCTTTCTACTATGTAATGAGAATAAATGTGTAAAGAAGAAAATAATAAAACAAATGAATGTTTCAATAAAGGAGTTCAAAACATGGCTACTGAAAAGACGACAAGTGATCAGCTGAGAAGTCTGTTTAAGTCCTTAGTCTGCATAATTGCACTTATATATATTATTCGTACTTTTATATTTGGCCCATATATAGTCCAAGGAGCTTCGATGAACCCGACGCTAGAAAATGGGGAACGATTGTTTGTTAACAAATTGTCTTACGCTATCCATGATTTGCAACGTGGAGATATTATCATTGTTGATGGAAACGGAGAAGCTAAGCATTATGTAAAACGAGTAGTTGGGTTACCTGGAGAGAAAATTGAAATGAAAGATGATGAACTATATATTAATGATAAGAAAGTAAAAGAACCGTATTTAGAGCGTAATTTACAAGCGGCTCGATACTTACAAATGCAGTTAACCGGAGATTTTGGCCCGATTAAGGTCCCTTCAGACTCAATATTTGTAATGGGTGATAATCGATTATATAGCAAAGATAGTCGAAATGGATTAGGGAATGTTAACATCAATGATGTAGTAGGAAAGGCAGAATTTGTTTTCTACCCCATTCAGGACGTAAGGAACGTTTACTAAATAACGTTCCTTTTTTATGTGATAAATCGTCATAAAGGATTGAAATAAAAGCCAAGCTAAAAGAAAAAAGGGTGTGAAACCTTTGAACGCCTCATATGAAAAATTATTTAAACATTTTAAATTTGTCCACGGAATGGAAATGAAAAATCGCCTTGTTATGGGGCCTTTATTTACGCAGAGTTCTCATGAAAATGGAGAGTTGTCTGATAAAGATATGGCTTTTTATCGAGAGCGAATCAAGGATGTTAGCATGGTGATAGTAGGCCCCGCTTATATAGAAGAAGGCGGAAAGACAATGGATGGTCAATTAGGGATTCATAGAGATTATGTAGCAAGAAAACTCCATGAATTTACAGCCATGGCAAAAAGAATGAAGGTTAAAACGATTTTACGCATCTCTCATGGTGGAGCTTTGTCAGCTGAGTATTTAAAAGTTGGGGACAAAGCAGTTGCTCCTAGCAGGGTGGCGGTTCGTAGAAAAGGAAAAAAACCAAAAGAACTGAATGAACCTCAAATAGATCATACGTTACACGCATTTGCTCGTGCAACCGAGCGTGCTATTCAAGCTGGCTTTGATGGGGTTGAAATTGAAGGAGGAAGCGGGCATCTTTTACAGCAGTTTACTTCAAAGCAAGCAAATCATCGTAAAGATACTTTTGGAGGAACAGCTGAAAATCGCCTATCTTTTTCAATTCAAGTTATTCGCACGGTCTCCAAAGTTATTAAAAATACTACTAATAGACCCTTTTTACTTGGTTATGCGATGACTCCGGAGGAAAAGGGATATGGAGGCAATAAGGTAGATGATACCATGGTATGGATTGATCAGTTAATTGAAGAAAAAGTTGACTATGTTCATTTAGAAGTCAAATCTTTTCATGCTAAAACAACGCCTCATAAAGAGGGTGAGGCTGAGGTTGTGCCAGCGATTATTAAACGTGTAAATCAGCGCATTCCCATTATTAGCGGAGGAAATTTATTTACACCTTTACAAGTGGAGGAGGCAATTAGAGGAAAGTTATCAATGGTAACGATTCAACAAGCTTTAAATCTAGATCCTTACTGGGTGGAAAAAGTAAGAAGAAGCGAAGAGCCATTCTATGGAAAGATTCCTGAATTAGAAGAAGTTGAAGCTTATCAAAAATTAGATAGTAATGAGGTTGAAGATTTATTGGAGGAACTTTAAAAAAGAGAAATCATTATTTATGATTTTCAAAAAACATAGTTGACTTCTAGGAATAGTTTGAATTAAAATGAAACCATCTCATAAAAGCTGAATATACTGTAGCTAGCAATGAGTGGGCTGATCGGAAAAACCGAAGGCTTCTAACAATAGGTTAGGAGTCTTTTTTTGTTACCCAAATACAAAAAGGACTTTAACTATAAAAGAAAACAATTTATCATCATGAAAGGGTAAGGAAATAAAAAAATGAAAAAACTACTTACGTTTGCAATTATCGGATTTTTCGCTCAATTAATTGATGGATCGTTAGGAATGGCTTACGGAGTTACATCAACCACGCTATTACTCACATTTGGAATTGCACCTGCTGTTGCATCTGCATCCGTTCATTTAGCGGAGGTCGTAACGACTGCTGCATCAGGAGCTTCCCATATTAGATTTGGAAATGTTGATAAGACAACCGTATTACGCTTAGTAATTCCAGGGTCAATTGGAGCGTTTGTTGGAGCGTGTTTTTTAAGTAACATACCAGGTGATATGGTAAAGCCTTATATCTCTACATTTTTACTGCTATTAGGGGTTTACGTTTTAATTCGGTTTTTATTTATTTTTAAAGTGAGTGAGGAAAGGGAAGCAAAGCCATTATCTGCAAAACAATCAATTCCTTTGGGGTTAATAGCGGGATTCGCTGATGCTACGGGGGGAGGAGGATGGGGACCAATTGCTACCCCAGTTTTATTAACAAAACGTGGATTGAGTGCTCGTAAAGTTATTGGTACAGTAGACACGAGTGAGTTTGCTATTGCGGTTTCAGCTACTTTAGGATTCTTAATTTCGCTTGGTTGGGAACAAGTGAACTGGATGTGGGTAGCTGCTTTAATGATTGGTGGAATTATTGCAGCGCCAATCGCAGCTTGGCTTGTACGAATTATTCCAGCCCATTTATTAGGGGCGTTGGTAGGTGGCTTTATTATTTTGACTAATGCACGAACTCTTTTAATGTCTAGCTCTGTTTCTACTCCTATGCAAACAGCTATCTATGCGTTTATTTTAATTGTTTGGGCTGCTTCCATCACGTTAGCGTTAAGAAGAGGTCAAAAAGAAAAAAAGAAGCGGGAAACCTTGCAAATAAAGTGGTAAATAATTAAAGAGTGAGGCTGGGACATAAGTAATTCAGCCAATGATAAACCTAAACGGTTGAGGGCTCCTCACTTTTAATCGTTCAGGTTTTTTGTTGATTGTGAAAAAGATTTTGGAAACAGGGTGGAATGGAGCGTAAGACACTTAGCTCCTGCGGGAAAGAGAGGGAAAACTGAGATCCCGCAGCGCAATCGAACAAACGTATTCTGACAACGTAAAGAGATGAGAAAAGGAGTTGTTCTTCTTTTTGAAAACTTGTTTTGTTATGTCCCACCTTCATGTATATATTGCCTTATAAAAGAAAGGAGCTATTGATATGCCGTTTAGCTATGTAGAATCGTTATCTTGTCCAAAATGTCAAAAGAAATATGATGCATCTAAAGCTAGAGGGGCAGCGACCTTTGCTGCGGTGAGACAACTAAAAGCGAGTGGGTGGCTAAAAGGAACGGAGCACATAGTTTGCTTAAATACAGGACAAGGAATTAAATACCCAGAGAGCGTAGAAGAACATGTAGAAGTTTTACAACCTAGTGATCGAATTTCATTTATCAGATAATGCTTAATTTAGTAGTGCTATGGTACAATAAGGATAAAAATGACCGAATGAAGATTATATAATCTTCATTGGAATATAAAGGTGTGAAAGAAGTTTGTGGTTTATTTTATTCTAGTTCTTGTAGCAGCAATCGAAATTATTGTTTTAGGAATTAATCGATCCGTATTTGCCAATATCCCATTGGTAGAATTTTATATTGTCCCGCTTATAGCTGTAATAGCAGCTGCTATTTTATTATCAAAGCGACCGAACCGAATGATGCGAGTAGCTCGACAAGGGTTCTTTACAGCAGCCATTATTGTGTTAGTATTTGTCCCAGTTATTTATACAAACAACCTTCCATTATATAGTTACGAAGAGGCAAAAGATATACTCGCCCAGCGAGAACAGCTTCTTCTATCTCAATTTATGGAAGGTGATAAAGTGTATGAAGCAAATGGTCCTCAGAATTCTCAAAAGAGACAATATTTACTTACAGTTGCGCGTGGAGAGCAAGTGTTAAAGTATGCTTTTGACCCTTTTAGCGGAGGTTTTGAACTAATATCGAGAGGTAGCAAAGAGTAAAAGGGGCTGGGGCATAAGTGTTTCAGTCAATGATTTGAGGCTGGGACATAAGTAATTCAGCCAATGATAAACCTGAACGATTGAGAGTTTCTCACTTTTAATCGTTCAGGTTTTTTGTTCGTTGTGAAAACAATGTTAGAACAGTCATGATTCGTCTGTGAAAAGGAACCATGTAGTTACGTCCGAGTTTCTTTTTTGTAAGTTACATGTACTAGTTTGACAAAATTCTTAACGAGATTTTGTATAGATTGAGAGAGGGCTTCTTATCGCAATAGTAAGTTTTGTACTTTTTTTTATTACAGAATTTGTTATTATTAGGTAGGTGCTGTAGGTTATTAAGTTATTACATTATTAGTACAAGGCTCATATGAAATGATCATATTAAAATCAATGATATCTAGTCGATTCAGACAGCTGAATCGATTTTTTTGAGAAAATATTGTTAAAAATTTGAAACTTTCATGTTTGCGTCGCGTATATAATGGTGTAATGTCACACAATCGTCACAAACGGAGGTGAAAAAAGATGGAGAGTTTGTTGGAATACCGTCTATTGAAATTAAATGAAACATATACTTCTATTTATCATTATGAGTCTATTGAACTAGAACAAGTGCTTGCTCGGAGGGAATGTGAATTTTTCGTAAAAGAAGGTGTTACCTATAAGCAGCGTTCGTCTGCTTTTGAAGATGATATTCATGTAATCTACGTTGATGAATATGAGCATGCTCCTAAAGAGGAGAAGGAAAGTGATAGCGAATATTTAACGCTTGAAATTCGAGAACTGAATTCGTATCGTAATCACCCGTTGCTTACAATCAAGTCCCTCTCCAATCACCTTGAAGTGCTCTCATATTTAGGCACTGTTTATAGTTATTTCAACGGTCGAGAATGGGAGCGGGACTCAGCAGAAATTGATGAAGACCGAAAAGTATATGTACTATATGTCACCGAAACAGGAGTTAAGTATTGAGGAGGAAGAAAGATGTCAAAAACAAAAAAAATGATGGCTGGCGTTTTAACCACTGTAATGGTTACTTCACTCGTTGGCTGCGGGTCGAATCGCCCTCCTGAACCGGATGATGACAGCTGTAGAGACTGGGATTGGGATGAAGATACTCAAACATATTATTGTGATAGCTCATCAAGTACAACTGGTGGAGGCCACTACTATCATAATGGAAAAACATATAGCTCTAAAAAATCCTTAACAAGTGACTCATCCTATAAATCTTATAAATCTGGAATTGGATCAGGGACTAAAGGTGGTTTTGGGGGATAAACATGACCGATATACGCAAACAATTCTATGAAAATATCGACTCGTTTTGGCATGATTTATACGATGAAGAGTACGCTTTATACGATATAAAAGTCGAAAAGGCAGAAAAAATTAAGCAGGTTAAAACCGCTGCAGATCGAGTGGGGCATGTATTTTTTAAAACAGCTCATCTTTTACGAGCGCTTGACGACGAAACGTTGCAATCATTAGGATTTCCAAAAGAAGTTTTACCTTATATTCGGCTTCAGACCATGGAGGTAGAAACTGTGATTTCTCGAATTGATTTCATCGTTAACGAATCTGGTATCAAAGTGATGGAGTTAAATGCGGACACTCCTACCTTCATTAAAGAATTATTCCACGTGAATCGTCGTGTTTGCAAGCAGTTTGGTTTACATGATCCTAATCAAAAAGAAGAAGAACATTTATCTCGTGTATTAAAAGAAGCCATTTTCAAAGCTTATGAAAAGCTTGGGAAGACGACGTATCCGCATATTGTTTTTTCATCCCATGGTGACCATGAAGAAGACAAATGGACAACAATGTATTTAATGGAACAAGCCAATGTAAAAGCAAGGTATGAACCGTTAGATAAGCTTAGAATTGTAGATAAGCCAATACATGAACAAGGAGAGCTTATTTTAGAGTCAGGACTATATGATACGACCGGGCAGAAAATTGACGTTCTTTATCGACAAACGTATCCCATTGAACACTTAGTGAACGATAGAGATCCAGTTACAGATGAAGGCGTTGGTGAGATGCTTTTAAAGCTTGTCAAAGATAAACAACTCGCAATTATCAATCCGCCATCTGCTTTTTTATTGCAATCAAAAGCAATTCAAGTTGTGATTTGGGGCCTGTATGAGCAGAAGCATCCGTTTTTTACAAAAGAAGAGCATGAATGGATTTATACTTATTTCTTACCTACATATTTAGAAGAAGATGTTTTTATAAAAAGTCAAAAGCCTTATGTAAAAAAGCCTTCGTTTGGTCGAGAAGGTGATACGGTTGAAATATATGAAGGTTCAGGTAAAAAAGTGGCTGAGGACGCACAAAAAACGTATGAAGATGAAGTGCCTGTTTATCAACAATTCTTAGAACTTGACATAGCAGAAATTGTCACAGAGAAAGGAAAACAAACAGCCCATATTATGTATGGTTGCTTTTTACTAAATGGAAGGCCGAGTGCAGTTGGTATTCGAGCGGGAAATCAAATTACTGATAATGCATCTTATTATTTGCCAATTGGATTAAAAAATGAAAGTGAGGATGAAAAAAATGGCGTTGACTGAATGGATTGAATGGGGAAGTATTGGTAGCTTTCTAGCTCACGTAGTTGTAGGTTTACTTTTGTTATTTCTTGGAATTATCGTATTTGAATTAACAACAAAGTTTAATGACCGTGAACTTATTCGAAAAGGAAACCTTGCCGTGGCACTTAAGTTATGGGGAAAAGGAATTGGTCTTGCAATTGTTATTTACACGGTTTGGAGCAATAGCTTTAACTTAGTTGATGCAGCTGTTTGGGGCATAGTGGGAATTGTAACACAGGTGATTGCTTATTGGATTATTGAATACGTTATGACACCTAAAACAAACTTGGCAAAGAAAGTTGAAGAAGGTAATATTGCCGTTGGTTTTACGCTGTTTGCTGCTGCGATTGCTGTTGGCTTTATTGTTGCGGGAAGCTTAACTTATTAACGTTAGCTGAAATGTTAAAGAATGAACGATAGACAAAAGGCGATTCCTTGATTAAGGGGAATCGCTTTTTGGTACTTTGGATTGCTCAGCATCAAGAAGCTCTTTTGTACGAGCTCGATCGGCTTGAACAATTCGTTGCTGCATATAAAAAGGAATCACAAACAGCAAAATAAATAAAAACAAATAGCCCATGTGCTTTCCTCCACAATTAAAAGTCTTACTTTTATTATGTGAAAAAATAATAAAAATAATTCTCTGTAGAAATTATCATTCAGCATATATTTTTCTCGTGTTCGTTCGCATAGTTTTATATTCAAAACAAACACTAAATACAGCCTTTTATACTGAATAAATTAAAGAGGGTGAATGAATGAAAAAGAGATTTTTGTTGTTAAGCTTTACAATTATGCTATTAATAAGTTGCAGTCGTTCAAATGAAACAGCTAGGCCAAGCCTCTATTTAATTCCCGATGGATATAGAGGTTGGGTGGCGGTTGAATATGATAAAGATAACGGGCAACCTACGGAAATGGAAGGGGAATATACAGTTTTTCATATTGACCAAAACGGCAGAAGTCGAACAAAAACGTTACTGACGCATGAAGGATGGGCTACGAATAAATATTACTATGTAAGCGACGGTGGCGATAGAAAAGAGTTAAAACCAGGAAAAATGATTCATGGCGCAACGGAAGGGACAGAAAATACCAATCATACAATTGAGTTTTTCTTTGTAGGAAGCGCAGATGAATTTGACAAAGCAGGTGATTACAGAAGGGAATATAAATCAAACTAAAAAAGTAGTCAGCTATGAGTGCTGGCTACTTTTCGGAATGAAAAACACTAAATTTGAGCTGTTCAATTTTAGCTAGCGCTTCTTTTTGATCTTCGCTGCTTGTAACCCAGCTAGGAACATAAACATGGAACAAATCGGGCTCGGGAATATGCCTTGGGTGGCCGACTTTAACATAGGATTCAATGTATTGTAAGTGTTCTAAATTATATGCCCATAGCAAATGATTTGGACAAGATGTTTTTAAATACAAAGGCAAGTTGAAAAAGGGATCGAATCCTTCTTTAAATTCAAAAGAAATTTCCATTTTATGTGAAGCACTATCATCATAACCGCAGTTTGAGCATTCACACTGATGTAACCCATTGATATGGCTAACTGAAGTTATACGAGCACAAAGTTGACAGCTTGGACATTGAACTAAAATAAAATCATGAAACTTATATAAGCATTCTTTTTTGTTTTCTTGTTGATTTGTCATCATTTGTACCTCAAATTGTAAAGCTTTTAGAAAAAGTAAAGAGTATTTTTACTTTAAACGTTTACTCTCTATATTATTCATACCATAGCTTTTACAGGAAAACAATAAAAAACCTTTTCGGAACCAAAGTTGTGTGATATAGTATGACAAATCAGAAAAAATATAGAGAATGGTGAGATGAGATGAGTCAACAGGAACAATGGACATCAAAAATTGGCTTTATTTTAGCTTCGGCTGGTTCCGCTATCGGAATTGGAGCTATTTGGAAGCTTCCTTATGTAGCAGGTACAAGTGGGGGAGGAGCGTTCTTTCTTCTATTTATTCTGTTTACAGCTATTATCGGTCTTCCTTTACTACTAGCAGAGTTCGTATTAGGACGTAATACGCAAAAAGAAGCAATTCGTGCTTATGACGCTGTAGCGCCCAAATCCATCTGGAAAGGAATTGGCTACCTAGGCGTAATTACGTGCTTTATTTTGTTATCATTTTATAGTGTAGTTGGCGGCTGGATTTTACAATACTTATTTGCCAGCGTGACAGGTGGACTCAGTGGAGTGAAAGACTATAGTACATTGTTTGGTAACACAATTGCTAATCCAACAAGCGCTGTAATTGCACAGTTTGTATTTTTACTCCTGACAATTATCGTAGTATCTCGAGGGATTCAAAACGGAATTGAAAAAGCAAACAATATTTTAATGCCTGCATTATTTGTACTTTTTATTGCTATTATTATTCGATCTTTAACATTAGATGGCGCAATGGAAGGCGTCAAGTTTTTTCTTTATCCAGATTTTACAAACTTAACGTCTGAAGCTATTTTATTTGCGATGGGTCAGGCATTCTTTTCATTAAGTGTGGGTGTTTCCGTAATGGTAACGTATAGCTCATATTTAACGAAGCAACAGAACTTGCCGAAATCTGCAGTGTCTATTGCTGGTTTAAACATTGTCATATCTCTATTAGCTGGCCTTGCAATTTTTCCAGCAGTTTTTTCAATGGGAGGAGAGCCTGCAGAAGGACCTGGGCTGTTATTTGTAGTTTTACCTACAATTTTTGAACAACTTCCTTTTGGACTAGTATTCCAAACATTGTTTTTAGCGCTATTTTTATTTGCAACATTGACATCTGCTTTTTCTATGCTTGAGATTATTGTGGCGTCATTAGCAAAAGGGAAATCTGGTAAACGTATTAAGTTGTCATGGATATCTGGAGTATTAATTTTTATTGTTGGTATTCCTTCAGCACTATCGTTTGGACCGCTAGCAGACGTAATGATTTTTGGTAAATCAATTTTTGATGCTGCCGATTTTTTAGTAAGTAATATTTTAATGCCGTTAGGTTGTTTGCTCTTAGCTTTATTTGTACCATGGAAAATGAAAAAAGCTGTCTTAATTGAAGAGTTTCAACAAGGTTCTAACAATGTGAAAAAGTGGTTTGCGCTTTGGTTACTAGTCATTCGCTATGTAGCTCCCGTATTAATCATCATTGTATTTGTAAATATGTTAGGCTTTCTTTGATAAGTTGCGAGAGAACGCTGTTTTGACGGCGTTCTTTTTGCTATGAGTAAAAGGGGGGACACGCAGGTGGTTAATTTCTTATATGAGATGTTTGTTGGTGTCGGAGTATTTGTTTTGCTGTTTGTTTTATTAATAATTGCTAGAGTTGTGGGGAGTAGAAAGAAGTAGATGGTAACAAATTCTATTTGAATTTCAAAAAAAATAGTACACGTTATTAAAAAATGTGGTAGTATAATATCCTATGAGCATAATTAGACAATGTTCGCATGTGTTGTGATGAAGCGTTTTTTAGAAAGAGGGATCGTCTTGAGTGAGGAAGTTCTGGTCAAGATTCTATCTCAAGCGTATGAACAAAATAAGACGTTACCAATTGTCTCATTAGCGTCTTTCTTTGACGAAAATAGTTTGCATTTTCGAGTGAAAGCTACGCTGCCAACCGGTCTTACGTATCGTACGCTTATGTCAATTCAGAATAAAACGTGTGTCCAAGATGTGTTAGTGGAAGTACTACAAGTCGATCATGTTAACAATGATGGACCAGTTTCTGAATGTGTTTATATTTTAACAAATGGCACAGCGAAAGAGGTTGAACAGTGGGTTGAACCACTACAGCCGACAATGGTGTGCGAAGGATATTTATATGGCGAACCGTACAATGCGCCACAGCTAAAACATGACTACCGCGTGTTTGCTGTAAAATGGTAATCCCGTTTCGAACAAAAACAGCCCCCCTGCTAGTAGGGGGGCTGTTTTTGTTGAAATATGTTTAATAAGGGTGGGCATCGTGTCCTTTTTGTTCAGCTTCTTGTACAGCATCAGAAGCCTTATTACTTCCTAAAGGAGAACCCCCTTCAATTGGGAAGTGCCCAAATGATGGGGTGATTTCGGATCCAGCTTCCATATCATAAGTGCCATCATCATTCATCGTAAAGCCAATGCCAGCTGCCACTTGTCGACCATAATCTTCGTCGCACTTTGTTAAAAGCTCGATCATACGCTGTTGGATATGTTGGTGACAAGGCTTAAGCCCGTCCACAAGGTTTTGAATCAAATCTTTACGCTCCCATTCTTCTAGTAAACGATAGCGCTCACCAGCTTGCTTGAAATCATTTGTACGTTCAATTTTTTCTTTTTTAAGATGGCCTTCTACTTTGGGTTGATGAGGTTTAGGTCTATCTGTTGCTTCTTTAAGGCCACCTAAAAGCGAAGGTTCATAGTTAACATGAGGGTTTTGGGTCGGTGCCTCATCCACATGGTAAGCCATTTGGCCATCTCGTTGATTTGTTGCTACATGCTTTTTTGGTGCATTGATCGGCAGCTGCAAGTAATTTGCACCAACGCGATGACGCTGAGTATCTGAGTAAGAAAACGTTCTACCTTGAAGCATTTTGTCATCAGAGAAGTCAAGACCATCTACTAACACGCCAGTTCCAAACGATATTTGCTCGGTTTCAGCAAATACATTATTCGGGTTTTTATTAAGGACCATTTTCCCAACTGGTAGAAACGGAAATTGATCTTCAGGCCAAATCTTTGTATCATCTAAAGGGTCAAAATCCAGTTCAGGGTGTTCGCCATCCTCCATAATTTGCATGCAAAGCTCCCATTCTGGATAATCTCCTTTTTCAATTGCCTCATATAAATCTTGCGTAGCGTGACTAATGTTCTTTGCCTGAATAGCTTCAGCTTCGCTCTGAGTAAGATTTTTAATACCTTGTTTTGGCTCCCAGTGGTATTTAACTAAAAAAGCATCCCCATTTTTATTTACCCACTTATATGTATTAACTCCTGAGCCCTGCATTTGACGGTAGTTAGCTGGAATCCCCCATGGAGAAAATAAAAAGGTAATCATGTGCATTGATTCAGGCGTTTGGCAAATGAAATCGAAAATTCGTTCCGTATCTTGTCTGTTTGTAACAGGATCTGGTTTAAATGAGTGGATAAGGTCAGGGAACTTAATTGCATCCCGAATAAAAAAGATTTTTAAGTTATTTCCCACCAAGTCCCAATTTCCATCCTCTGTGTAAAATTTAACTGCAAATCCTCGAGGGTCACGCATCGTTTCTGGAGAATCTTTTCCATGAGTAACAGTGGAAAAACGTACAAACACAGGAGTTTGCTTACCTGCTCCTGAAAAAACTTTTGCACGCGTATAATTCTCTACAGGTTCGTCACCTAGTTTTCCATATGTTTCAAAGTATCCGTGAGCACCGGTTCCTCTAGCGTGAACTACGCGTTCTGGTATACGTTCCCTATCGAAATGGGCAAGTTTTTCAATTAGTTGATAGTTCTCTAAAGTAGCAGGGCCGCGATTTCCAATTGTGCGACTGTTTTGGTTATCACGAATGGGGTGTCCTTGACGAGTTGTTAATGTTTGTTCATCTTCACCTTCAGTAAATCGCTTATCTTCAGAATCACCGGCGCCATTTACGTTCGTACCGTGAATTCCGTCTTTGTTAGACATTTACGTATTCCTCCAATCAGCTTAAGTTATTACAGTAAACTATTTTTTCCATGTTTTATCATTTTATGCATCTATTTCATTTGAAAAGGTGCATAAACGAAAAAAACACAAAAAAGTTTCAGCTTTTGGTAAAAATACGACGAACTATACAAAAAAATAATTGAAATATAAACATAATGTTAACGGTGATTTTAGAACCAATCTTACCCTCCGAAAAGGAATTTAAATGTAAAATAAAGTTAATTAAATAATCTTATATACTTATAAAGTACTGAAAATGTCATTCTGTAGGCATAGAAACGGAAGAAAAATGTCGGTTCTTGTAACAAAAATGTAATATTGGTGATGTTATTTTGTAATACAGTGTTGTTACAATGTAAACGTCTTAGATTAGTAGATTATGACAATGGAGGAACCTTTTCTATGAAAAAGTTAATATATTCTTTAGCATTATGTGGATCTTTAACAGTAGTACCAACAATTAGTGAAGCGGCATTAGGTGATACAACTTTACGTCCAGGAATGAGTAATTCAGATGTAAAACAATTACAACAACAATTAAAAAACAAGGGTTATTTTACATACGGTACAACTACAAATTATTATGGAACAATTACAAAGAGCGCAGTTATGAACTTTCAGCGTGCGAACGGATTAGCTGCAGATGGAATTGCCGGTAAAAATACATTTAGTAAACTGTTAGGAAGTAGTTCTAATTCTTCTAGCACATCTAGCACTTTATTACGTGTTGGTTCTAGAGGTGCAAATGTTCAATCTCTACAACAGCAGCTGAAAAACAAAGGTTATTTCAAGGGAAATACTACTCAATATTTTGGGTCAATTACGAAAAATGCAGTTATGGCTTTTCAACGTGCGAATGGTCTGTCAGTAGATGGAATTGCAGGGCCAGCTACGCTTAATAAACTGAAAAATGGTGGAACTAGCGCTGGTTCAGGCTCTACTTCAACGGGTACATCATCTATATTACGTTCGGGCATGTCTGGTTCATCAGTAAGTAGCTTGCAACAAAAATTAAAAAATAAAGGTTATTTCTCTGCTAACGTAACGGGATACTACGGTTCAATTACAACAAGTGCAGTTCGCTCGTTCCAACGCGCAAATGGCTTGTCAGCAGATGGAATTGCAGGGCCAGCTACGATGAACAAATTAAATTCTAGCTCAAGTTCAAACAACACTACGTCTAAGCCAAGCGTTAGTACGCCATCAAGCTCTAGTGCTTCAAAAGTAACTTCATATGGGAAACGTTTCGTGGGAACACCATACGTATGGGGAGGGACTTCTCCAAGTGGATTTGACTGCAGTGGATTCTTAAACTATGTATATCGTAACGCTGCAGGAGTTAGCTTACCGCGTACAGTTGCGGGTATCTACAGCACAGGAACTCGTGTTAGCACACCGAGCCCAGGAGATATTGTATTCTTTGAAACATATCAGCCGGGTGCAAGTCATGCAGGAATTTACTTAGGTGGAGGTCAGTTCCTTCATGCATCATCATCTAAAGGTGTTATGATTAGCTCTATGAGTAACTCATACTGGCAGCCTCGTTATTTAGGTGCGAAACGTTATCTATAAGTTTTAAAAGGGGATAATATACTATCCTCTTTTTTGTCATTGAAACAAGACAAGTATGACTTTTGTTTCTTTTTGGTATGATAAACATGAAAAAGGAGGAAGAAGTAACATGGCGATTGTAGATTTAACGATTATACCGGTAGGGACTAAAACGCCCAGCGTTAGCCAATACGTAGCGGATATTCAGAAAGTGTTAGAGAAATACAAAGAGGAGGTAGAGTATCAGTTAACTCCCATGAATACGCTTATTGAAGGTGAGCTTGGTCTTTTGTTGAAAATTGTTCAAGAGCTACATGAAGTTCCGTTTGAAAATGGAATCGAGCGAGTGTGTACTAACTTGCGTATCGATGATCGACGAGATAAAAAGCATACAATGGCTGGTAAATTAAAGGCTGTTGAATTAAAAATGAATCAAAACTAGCAGCTACCATCAGCTGCTAGTTTTTTTGTTACTTGTTTACCAAGAAGATGGTAACAAGGAGTATGTATGCATTTCATCATGGTACAGAAATTTTGTTAGTTGCGAGCCGTTAAACGTAAAGGAGTATGCTGGTTCTGCTTTTTCTCCTTTGGGAAATAAAATAGAGATTTTAGTGCCGCTTGAAGTAGTTGGAACTGTAAAAAATCTGAGTTAGTTAAATTGGTATAATCTAGAAGGGAATCTTTTGAATAAATTAATAAAGACTCTGAAACTGAGCTCTTACAGGGATGTAAGAGCTCAGTTTTTTAAATAAAGTTAGAGTGTAAATGAGTGTGGATTTGAAACGCAATTCGTAGTCGAAGCGTTTCTTCCGGTGTATGAACCGACCTCCCTAATATTTCTTCACACTTTTCAATTCGATAAATAACGGTGTTTCTATGAATAAATAACTGTTTGGCTGTTTCTGATATTTGACAATTTAAGTTTAGGTAAGTAGATAACGTGTCTAATAAAATAGGTTGGTCTTTTCGATCGTAGTGAAGAAGTCCTTCCAGCGCTTTTTCGTGATATTCTTCCAAGTCTGCAGAGGGAATAAGTCTTAAAAGTTCTCGAAATTGTTTTGGTTGATAAAATTGAATAGGTGCTGCTTGGTCGGTCATTTGAATGTTTTCAAGTGCTTCGATGGCCTCTTTGTACGAATCTATCACGGTTAATAGCGTCTGGCTTTGGTTTCCTATTCCGAAGCATACGTTTTGTTTATAATGTCTTTTTACAACCTTTTGAATAAGGATGAGCTGGTTTGCGATAAACTGATGCTTATCGTAACTATCAGGGAAAAATAAAATGACGTAGCGATTATCCTGTGTGAATAATAAGCTTGGAATAGGCTGTTTTGACAATTCGTACTCGATGAGCTCATAAATCATTTCGCTATCTGTGTATGTATAATGCTGTAATGGGATTTTCCCAACAGCACAAATGTACTTTTTGTCAGGAGAAAGTCCAATCTGCTTTCCGTGATAAGTGGCTTCATCTATATTTTTGAAGTAATCATGAGTTAGTTGATGGAAATATTCATTTTTCTTTCGGCGCTCTGCTTCTTTTAAAGCATGTTGACGCATCATTTCAAAGGAAAGTACATTCGCTGCTTGTTCAATTGTTAATAAGGATGATTCGTTTGGCAACATGCTGCGATAAATAACTAAAAAGTTGCTCTTGTGTGTATGTGTAGGAATTAAAAATAAGCTGAGTTCTTGTTTTGTTTTTGTGATAGAAAACGTAGCATAGCTGGCTTTAAGGTGAAAATAATTATTTATCTGAACGGCGATCTTTTCTAAAGAAGCTGATGCTTTTTCTTCTTTTTTCTCTGTGTGAAACAATAAATTTCCGTGAAGGTCGAATAGCCCAATTGGAGCGTCGCATAACGTTTGAAGTGAATGTAATATTTTTTCAACACCGTTTCCTTGTAGAATATAGGAGGAAAAGAGTTGATGAGTCATCATCGCTTGTTGAAGATCGCTTGTTTTTTTATCTAAAATAAAGCTTAAAGATTCGTTGATAATGGAACCAAGTGCTTCGTCTGTTTGTAAGTCGATGATAGGAAAGTTTAGCTTCTCTGCGAGTTCGCAAATAGATGAAGGTACTTGTTCGAAGAATCGCTTCGTTTTTATTGCTAGACCTGCGCACTGTTTTTTTGCCATGCCCTCAACCAATTGTAATAGGTTCTCTTCTTTTTCTTTAAAGTGATAGCCGGTTGTGACGAGCAGCTCCCCTTCTTTTAGAAACGTTAAAATATCTGGAGCGTCCATCATGTTAATATTTTGGACGGTTCTTGTTAACCCATTTTTTCCGGCCACAACAGATGCGCTAGCATAAGGCCGACTGCTTAATAATGTTTGTAACTCCATGTTCCCACCCCTTGTTATAAAAAGTTACATTAAATATTGCTATATTCCTATTTTAAAACATAAATTGGTTAAAATAAATAAAAAATTCAGAAAAAAATGTATAAAAAGTAAATGAATCGAGATAAAATCTTTTGTAAGATATATTATATAACATAATATGTAATAAAATATAACAATACGGAGGGGTTGGATGTCGCAGCCAGTTTTAAAAGAACATTCATTAAAAGAAGTAAAGAAAAAAGAGAATTTCCTCATATTTACTTCATGTTAGCCATTATCATTGGTGTAATGACTATTGCTACATATCTAGTTCCAGCAGGAGCGTATGATCGAGTTCAAGGAGAAGATGGGAGGGAAATGATTGACCCTACTTCGTATGCAGAATTGGAGTCAAGTCCTGTCAGTTTGCTAGGGATGCTAAAAGCTGTTCCCCAAGGCATGGTTGAAGCAGCTCCTGTGATTTTCTTTACATTTGTCATTGGAGGAGTATTTGTAACGCTTCGGTCAGCAGGTGTAATCGAACTTGGGGTTGGAAAAATAGCAAAAAGTTTTTTTCTCATAAGCCGAAGCTACTAATTCCGGTATTTATGTTTACTTTTGCACTAATAGCATGCTTTATTGGAACGCCTGAATTAGCAATTGTATATGTCCCAGTGATTATGCCACTTATGCTTTCGTTGGGGTATGACGGGGTTACAGCTGCAGCGATTTCTGGAGTAGGATGGAACCGCTGGGTAAAGTTTATTCTTCCTCTTTTCCTGCTGTCGATGACCGCGGGGGCTATACTGTTAGTCGTGGCAAACCTAATCGGTTGGTCTTAGTTATATTATCCAAAAAAACACCTTTTTTTTGGAGGATTTGTCAATGAAAACAACTTTTAGATTTCGTAAAATGAAAAGAAAGAGGTGGAAAAGATGGTTGCTGAAATGAAGGGGAAATCGAAGCTCTGCTTACAGGTTGAAAAAGACCTTCAGTGGCTTTCTCAATTTGGAGCGGATACTAGAAAAGGTGTTACACGTTTACTATATTCAACAGAATGGTACGCTGCTCAAGAAGCATTAAAAGAGAAGATGACAGAAAATCAACTAACTGCTTACTATGATGATGTGGGGAATCTTTATGGAAGACTTGAGGGGATAGAACAGAATCAAAAAACCATTCTAGTCGGATCACATGTGGATACAGTTGTGTATGGAGGCAAATATGACGGAGCGTTTGGAATTATCGCAGGTCTTATAGCAGTAGAGCACTTACGAAAAACGTACGGAATGCCAAAGCGGTCGATTGAAGTAGTGTCTCTCTGTGAGGAAGAAGGAAGTCGATTTCCTTTAACTTATTGGGGGTCTGGTCACATTGTTGGATTATACAGCTATGAAAATATGAGTCAAGAAATAAAAGATCGAGAAAATATTACGTTAAAGAAAGCAATGGAACAATACCAATTTGGAAAAGGTCACTATAAAAAGCCGTTTAGACAAGATATTTCACATTTTATTGAGCTACATATTGAGCAAGGTGAGCAGCTTGAAAAAAAACAGCTTGATATCGGAATTGTATCAAGTATTGCAGGACAAAAAAGGTTTACAGTAACCGTGCAAGGAGAGAGCAATCATGCTGGAACAACACCGATGACTCACCGTAAAGACGCTTTAGCAGCAAGCTGTCGTTTCATTACGTCTCTCTTGGATATGAGCAAAAAATACGAAGAGAAGCTGTATATGACGGTAGGAAAGTTAGATGTTTCACCTAACGTACCAAATGTTATACCTGGAAAAGTCAGCTTTAGTATTGATATAAGACACGGTGAAGATGGTGTCTTGGATAAAGTTGAACATGAGATAAAAGTGATGCTACGAGAAATTGCTATAAATGCAGGTGTAACAACAGAAATTAATCGGTGGATGAATGAAAAACCAGTACAAATGGATAAAAATTTATCTGAAATTTCTAAAAATATTTCCGAGGAAAAGAACATTTCATATATGAGCATGGTGAGCGGGGCTGGTCACGATTCACAGGTGTTTGGACCAAAATTACCTACTTGCTTACTGTTTGTACCAAGTAAAAATGGAATTAGTCACTCACCTAAAGAATACACAAGCGCTGAGCAGCTTGAGAAAGGAATTCAGGTATTAATTGAGTTACTTTACAAATTAGCCTATTAGGAGGATGTTAAGATGATAAATAAAAAAATACTAAATGCTCCACCGAGAACAATCATGACACCTGGACCTGTAGAAGCAGACCCTAGGGTGCTAAGGGTGCTTGGAACGCCAATCCTTGGTCAGTTCGACCCTGCATTTACAACGATTATGAATGAAACGATGGAGATGCTAAGAGAATTGTTTCAAACCAAAAATAAATGGGCATTCCCAATCGATGGAACTTCAAGAGCTGGGCTTGAAGCAGTGTTAGCAAGCATTATTGAACCAGGAGATACGGTATTTGTACCTATATTTGGACGGTTTGGTCACCTGTTAACAGAGATTTCTGAGCGATACGGAGCAGTTGTCCACAATATTGAATGTGAATGGGGAAGCGTGTTTGAACCAGAACAAGTTATTCGTGAGATCAAGAGAACCAATCCGAAAATAGTAGCTATGGTTCATGGTGAAACATCTACAGGTAGAGTTCAGTCCTTAAAAGAAATAGGGAAAGCTTGCCGAGAAAACGATGCTTTATTTATTGTTGATGCCGTCGCAACAATTGGGGGTATAGATGTTAAAGTGGATGATTGGTATATTGATGCACTTATTGCTGGAACACAAAAGTGTATATCTGTACCTTCAGGGATGGCACCGATTACTTATAATGAACGAGTGGAGCATCATATTACTCAACGAAAAAAAGTGGAGAAAGGAATTGCTACAGAAGCAGATAACAATGTTCGAACACGACCGAATATTATTAGTAATTATTTTGATTTAAGTCAATTACAAGATTACTGGAGTGATCGTCGCCTTAATCATCATACGGAAGCAACATCAATGTTATATGCTCTTCATGAAGGAGTTCGGATCTTACTTGAAGAAGGTTTAGATATACGGTTTGCTCGTCATAAATTACATGAAAAAGCACTTGTTGCAGGTATTAAAGCAATGGGGTTATCGTTATTTGGCAATGAGGCTTCAAAGTTAACAACCGTGACGTGCGTTATTATTCCAAGCGGCATTAATGGAGAAGACGTTCGCAGTACGCTACTTGATCAATTTGGAATTGAAATAGCAAGCTCGTTTGGTCCGCTTCACGGTAAGATTTGGAGAATTGGTACGATGGGATATAGCTGTCGACAGGATAACGTTTTATATACGCTGGCCGGGCTTGAGGCAACCTTGTTAAGAAAAGGAACTTTAATAAATGCAGGGAAAGCCTTACAAGCTGCTTTAGATGTTTATGATAGTGAATTGGTTCATGTGTAGAAATAGATCATGTTGGGGAGTGGGAGAAATGAATGAATTTTTTTTAACGCATCCATACGGTTCGCAAAGAATGTGTACATTTGGAAAAAATGGAATGGTTGCAACAAGTCAACCTTTAGCAGCGCAGGCAGGTTTAGATATGCTAAAAAAAGGAGGTAACGCAGTTGATGCGGCAATTGCAACAGCAGCGTGCTTAACAGTAGTCGAGCCGACGTCAAATGGCATTGGAGGAGATGCGTTTGCTCTTGTTTGGATAAATGATGAACTGCACGGCTTAAATGCTAGCGGACCTGCTCCTAAAAAGCTTTCAATAGAAGCTTTAAAAGAGAGAGGTATAACAGAAGAAATGCCCGAGTATGGCTTAACACCTGTAACAGTTCCTGGTGCACCTAGTGCCTGGGCTGCATTATCAAAACGATTTGGAAAGCTTCCTTTAACAGAAGTACTGCAACCTGCAATTACATATGCTCAAGAGGGGTTCCCTATCTCTCCGATTTTAGGTTACAATTGGAATGTTGCATACGAGAAGTTTAAAGGCGAATTAAAAGGGGAAGAGTTTGCTGGCTGGTTTGAAACATTTGGAATAAATGGAAAATCGCCAAAAATTGGTGAAGTGTGGTCATCAAGTGATCATGCAGATACGCTTATTGAGATTGCGGAAACAGAAGCTGAATCATTTTATCGAGGAAGAATTGCTGAAAAAATTGATGCGTTTTCTAAAGCTCATGGAGGCTTTATTCGAAAAGAAGATTTGGCAGCTTTTCAACCTGAATGGGTTAAGCCAATTTCGGTGTCTTATAGAGGCTATGATGTTTGGGAGATTCCGCCTAACGGTCAAGGCTTAATTGCTCTTTTAGCACTAAATACCTTAAAAGGTTATGAGTTTAAAACTAAAGATTCAGTGGATACGTACCATAAGCAAATTGAAGCGATGAAACTAGCTTTTGCAGATGGAAAGAAATTTATTACTGATTCTAAGCATATGAAGGTGGCTATAGAAGATCTGTTACACGATGAATATGCTGATGCACGTCGAGCTTTAATCGGTGACGATGCAAGGCTACCAGAAGCTGGTCAACCACTTCACAGTGGAACCGTTTATTTAGCAACGGCTGATGATGAAGGGAATATGGTTTCTTTTATTCAAAGCAACTATAAAGGCTTTGGATCAGGAGTAGTTGTTCCAGGAACAGGCATTGCTCTTCAAAACCGCGGACACAATTTTTCACTCGATGAGAGTCACGATAATCGACTAGAGCCAGGTAAAAGAACATATCATACTATTATCCCAGGCTTTTTAACAAAAGGTAATCAAGCGGTTGGACCATTTGGTGTAATGGGAGCGTTCATGCAGCCTCAAGGTCATGTTCAAGTCATTATGAATATGGTTGATTTTGATTTAAATCCTCAAGCGGCACTAGATGCACCAAGGTGGCAATGGATTAATGATAAAACAGTTCTTGTAGAAAAAGATATGCCAAGTTATATTGTGGAAGCGTTAGAGAGAAAAGGTCATGATGTTCAAGTGGCAACAAGTCGTCATTCGTTTGGTCGTGGACAAATTATTCGCAGAGATCCTCAAACAGGGGTATTGTTTGGAGGAACAGAGCCTCGAACAGATGGGGCTGTTCTAACGTATTAAGGAGAGATTACAACAAAGAAAGGAGCGTATAAAATGCAGCAATTACATATTTTTATCGCGTTTTTTCGCTCAGGTATGCTTGGTTACGGAGGTGGGCCGTCCGCTATACCACTTGTTAAAAAAGAGGTTGTTGATACATACAAGTGGATGGATAGCGATGAGTTTGGTGACGTATTAGCAATTGCTAATACGCTACCAGGTCCTATTGCAACAAAGCTAGCCGGATATATTGGGTATCGGGTTGGCGGAGTGATAGGGATGATTAACGCATTAATTGCGGCAGTAGCACCAACTGTCTTGCTTATGGTTCTCCTTTTGACAACCCTTACGCAGTTTAAAGACCAGGCATGGGTAATCGGAATGACTAAAGCTGTTGTACCTGTAGTTGGGGTTATGTTAGCTGTTATGACGTGGGATTTCTTGAAAAAATCTACTGGTGGATTAGGTTGGACAAAAGCTATTTTACTGGCATTTGTAAGTTTGGTACTGATGGAGTTTATTCATATTCATCCAGCAATTATTATTATTTTACTAATGGTTGCAGCGTGGATTCCCGTTAAAAGAAAGCAAAAAGAAAAAGAAGTTCAGGAACAAAAGAGGGAAACTGTATGATTTATTGGCAATTGTTTATGGCTTTTTTTGTATCAAATATTTTAGGTTATGGAGGGGGACCAGCCTCAATTCCATTAATTCAAAAAGAAGTAGTTGACCGCTACGGGTGGTTAACGGTTAATGAGTTTAGTGAAATGTTGGCAATTGGTAATGCGCTACCGGGTCCAATCGCAACAAAAATGGCAGGTTTTATTGGCTATCAAGAAGCAGGTATCCTGGGGGCGTTTGTTTCATTACTAGCTACAATTGCTCCTTCTGTCATACTTCTAGTTGTCTTATTACGGATCTTATATAAGTATAAAGATTCACCAAACGTGAAGAAAATGACAAACTTTATTCGCCCTGTTATTGCTGTTCTACTTGGAGTTATGGCTTATGATTTCTTTGCAAGCTCTTATGTGGATTCAGGGGTATGGCAGACGTTATTTTTAATTGTTACGAGCTTTGTACTGATGGAGAGATTACGTGTTCATCCAGCGATTGTTATTGTAGGTGCTCTTGCTTACGGTGCTATTTTTCTTGCTTAAAAAAGACCTCGAGTATGAGGCCTTTTTTTGTGTGAAAATAATAAAAATCAGTATTATTTATAAAAAAATGAAGTTAATTGAAAACGTTTTATATGCTTATAATTCAACGTTTTAAGGAAGTCTATGGAAAAAGTTTGTAAAAGATTTTAAAAAAAAACCTAAAAAAGTATTGACGATTTAGGTAAAACCATTCATAATACAAATCAACATCACACAACATCATTTAAACGTTAAAACAAACGTTTAAACACACATACATAGTCAATATTGAGCGTTGATAGGAGCAATAGTAGAAAAGGTTTCCCTGTTTCAGAGAGCTGACGGTCGGTGCGAGTCAGAACACAAACCCTTCGAAGTACATTCCTTGAGCATCTTTTCTGAGTAGGAAAAGACGGCATAGCCGTTATCGTAATGAAGAGGCAAGCAAATGCTTGCAACTAGGGTGGTACCGCGATTAATTCGTCCCTACTGACCTTACCTTAAGGGTGAGATCAGTAGGGACTTTTTGTATTTACCGCCCTATAGAAAATTAAATAATTAAACAAGCGATGAAAAGAGCATAGTAGCAACATGTTTCCCTGTTTCAGAGAGCTGACGGTCGGTGCGAGTCAGAACACAAACTAGTTGTGAATTACATTCTTGGAGCTTACTTTTGCATAGCAAAAGCGGCATAGCCGTTATCGTAATGAAGAGGCAAGCAAATGCTTGCAATTAGGGTGGTACCGCGATCAATTCGTCCCTACTGACACAATCAGTAGGGACTTTTTGTATATTCCGCACTCAGCGGACATGTAAGATACTATAAAAACATACAAAATCTAGGAGGGTCTTAACAATGACAAAAACTTTAGAGCAATTACGTGGACAAATCGATCAATTAAATTTAGAAATTTTAGAATTATTAAATAAACGTGGTGAGATTGCAAAAGAAATTGGTGAACTAAAAGGTACACAAGGTGTAAAACGTTTTGATCCAGTTCGTGAGCGTGAATCATTAAATCACATTTTAGCAAACCATAACGGACCATTTGAAGCATCAACAGTTCAACATATTTTTAAAGAAATTTTCAAGGCAAGCTTAGAGCTTCAAGAAGATGATCATAGAAAAGCGCTTCTTGTATCTCGTAAAAAGAAATCTGACGATACAGTAGTCGATGTAAACGGAACGAAAGTTGGAGATGGAAACTTACAGTTCGTTATGGGACCATGTGCAGTAGAAAGCTACGAGCAAGTAAAACAAGTTGGCTTAGCTCTAAAAGAACAAGGCATTACGCTAATGCGTGGAGGAGCATTTAAGCCTCGTACATCACCATATGATTTCCAAGGTTTAGGTGTAGAAGGTTTGCAAATCTTACGTAAAGTTGGAGATGAGTTAGGTCTTCAAATTATCAGTGAAATTGTTTCACCACAAGATATTGAAACAGCATTAGAGTACGTAGATGTAATTCAAATTGGTGCACGTAACATGCAAAACTTTGAATTATTAAAAGCAGCAGGTTCAGTTGATAAACCGATCCTACTAAAACGCGGCTTAGCTGCAACAATTGAAGAGTTCATTAACGCTGCTGAGTACATTATGTCTCGTGGAAATGGTAACATCATCCTTTGTGAGCGTGGTATCCGCACATACGAGCGTGCAACTCGTAACACATTAGATATCTCAGCAGTACCAATCTTAAAACAAGAAACGCATTTACCAGTTGTTGTAGATGTAACGCATTCAACTGGACGTAAAGACTTATTATTACCTTGTGCAAAAGCTGCAATTGCGATTGGTGCAGATGCAGTTATGGCTGAAGTTCATCCAGATCCAGCTGTGGCATTATCAGATTCAGCACAACAAATGAACATTCCTGAATTCCATGACTTCATGGCAGAATTAAAAGGTGCGGCAGTTAAGTTATCATAATTATATAGCGATGCAATGAGAGGACTCTAGTAGCAAGCATCTCCCTGTTATAGAGAGCTGATGGACGGTGTAAATCAGTACAAAGATGTGAGCAAAATACACTCCTTGAGCACTCTGTAAAGAGCGGTCGACTGATCGTTAAACAATGAAGGTGGTAAGTACGAATAGCTTGCAACTAGGGTGGTATCGCGAGAATAAGCTCGTCCCTATCTTAAAAGAGGGGCGAGCTTATTTTATTAGGTGAAAAGATTGAATTTTACAAATTGGAGGATGGAAACGATGAGATATTTAACAGCAGGAGAGTCACATGGTCCACAATTAACAGCAATTGTTGAAGGGGTACCAGCGGGGCTTGAATTAACGGCAGAACATATTAATGAAGATTTAGCTAGAAGACAAAAAGGTCATGGTCGTGGTCGTCGCATGCAAATTGAAACAGACCGTGTACAAATTGTAGGTGGAGTAAGACATGGGGCTACTTTAGGTTCACCAGTGGCACTCGTAGTAGAAAACAAAGATTTTACGCATTGGAGAAATATCATGGGAGCTGACCCTGTGGATGAAGATGCAGAAGTGAAGCGTCAAATTACAAAGCCAAGACCAGGTCATGCAGATTTAAACGGTGCAATTAAATACGGACATCGTGACATGAGAAACGTTTTAGAACGTTCATCTGCTCGTGAAACAACAGTTCGTGTTGCAACCGGAGCTGTTGCAAAGCAAATTTTAAAAGCTGTTGGTGTCAATATTGCATGTCATGTTCTAGAAATTGGCGGTGTCAAAGCAGAGCAGACATCATACCAATCCTTAGCGGAACTTCAAGAAAAAACGGAAGCATCTCCCGTGCGTTGCTTGGATGAAGAAGCTGGACAAAAGATGATGAAAGCAATTGATGAAGCCAAAGAAAACGGTGATAGCATTGGCGGTGTAGTAGAAGTAGTCGTAGAAGGGATGCCAACAGCGGTTGGAAGCTATGTACACTACGATCGCAAGCTAGATTCAAAGCTTGCAGCGGCGATTATGAGCATAAATGCTTTTAAGGGTGTAGAGATTGGTGTTGGATTCGAAGCAGCACGTAAGCCAGGAAGTGAAGTGCACGATGAAATTTTATGGAGTGAAGAGCAAGGTTACACGCGTAAAACAAACAATGCAGGCGGATTAGAAGGTGGTATGACTACTGGAATGCCAATCGTTGTGCGAGGCGTAATGAAGCCAATCCCAACGTTATATAAACCGCTTCAAAGCGTAGATATTGATACAAAAGAACCGTTTGCAGCTAGTATTGAACGCTCTGATAGCTGTGCAGTTCCAGCAGCAGCTGTTGTAGCTGAATCAGTTATTGCATGGGAATTAGCTTCGGCTATTATTGAACAATTTGGTTCAGACCGCATTGATTTGCTGCAACAAAACATTAATGAGCATCGAAAGCATGCAGCGCAATTTTAACATATAAAGGAGAATGAAAGGTGAAAAAACGTGTATTACTGATTGGTGTTGGTCTTATCGGAGGTTCACTGGCACTTTCTATTAAAAAAAATGAAAACGTGCATATTGTGGGAGCAGATATTAATATAGAAGAAATGCGTGTGGCAATGGCACACGCAGTCATTGACGAACAAGCAGATGATGTAAAAAAAGAAGCTGAAATGGCAGATTATATTATTTTAGCAACGCCGGTAGAAGAGACAGCTAATTGGATACACGTTCTTTCAAAGTGGACATTGCAACAAAATGTTGTTATAACAGATGTTGGAAGTACTAAAGTAGCAGTAATGGAAACGGCATTTTTGTTAAAAGAAAAAGGAGTAACGTTCATTGGCGGACACCCAATGGCTGGTTCTCACCAAAGTGGTGCAAGTAATGCACGAGCAGATCTATTTTATGAAGCTCGCTATATGTTAACCCCTTTTGAAGACGAAAATCCACAAAAGATAGATGCGCTTATGCATTTACTTGCGCCGACACAAGCTCACTTTGTCTTTATAGATGCGATTACACATGACCAAGTAACAGGGGTTATCAGTCATTTGCCTCATGTAATTGCCACCAGTCTTGTTCGTCAAGTGAAAGGATACTCAGCAAAGAATACGCTTATTACTGAGATGGCAGCGGGAGGCTTTCGAGACCTTACTCGGATCGCATCAAGTAGCCCGCATATGTGGAGAGATATTCTAAAACAAAATCGCTACACGCTGTTAGCACTTTTAGATGATTGGATGAAAGAAATGGAGCAAGTGAAGAACTTGCTCGAAAAGGGAGATAGTCATGAATTGTTTCATTACTTTTCAGATGCTAAACAATTCAGAGATTCCCTGCACGTATAAATTATTATAAAGGAGAATGAATATGACACTTCAAGGATTAAACGGGGTAATTCAAGTTCCAGGTGATAAATCGATTTCGCACAGATCGGTAATGTTTGGATCAATTGCAGAAGGAACAACAACCATCTCAGGATTCCTACCAGGTGATGATTGCCTTAGCACTATTTCTTGCTTTCGTAAATTAGGCGTAGAAATTGAAGTTGTGAATGAAGAAACAGTTATTGTAAAAGGTCGTGGCATTCAAGGGCTACAAGAGCCGACTGAAGTATTGGACGTTGGAAATTCAGGAACAACAATTCGTTTAATAATGGGGATTTTATCAAATACGGCACATCATCATACGCTGATAGGAGATGAGTCTATTGCAAAACGTCCCATGAAGCGAGTGACAGACCCTTTACGTAGCATGGGAATTCAATTAGATGGACGTGAAGAAGGCAACTTTACTCCTCTTTCTTTAAGAGGTGGAAATGTAAAAGGAATTACATATAAATCTCCGGTAGCTAGTGCGCAGGTAAAGTCAGCGATTTTATTAGCTGGGCTACAAGCCGAAGGCGTTACAACGGTTATTGAGCCAGAAAAGTCGCGAGATCATACTGAGCGAATGCTAGAAGCTTTTGGTGTTCAAGTGAAAGAAGAAGGATTATCTGTTTCAATTGAAGGTGGACAAACGTTAACGGGTACACATATTGAAGTGCCCGGAGATATTTCATCGGCTGCGTTTTTCTTAGTAGCAGGGTCTATTATTTCAAACAGTCAAATTGAATTAAAAAAGGTTGGTATGAACCCAACTCGCACAGGAATTTTAGATGTATTACTTAATATGGGTGCATCTATTGAAGAAAAGAATTTAAAGACAGATGTAGCAGAACCTTTTGCAGATTTAGTTGTAAAGTCAGCACCTTTAAAAGGCACTGAAGTAGGAGGCGATCTCATTCCTCGTTTAATTGATGAAATTCCAATTATCGCGCTGGCTGCAACTCAGGCTCAAGGAACGACAGTTATTAAAGATGCAGCTGAATTAAAAGTGAAAGAAACAAATCGAATTGACACAGTCGTTAATGAGCTAAATAAAATGGGTGCTAATATTGAAGCAACAGAAGATGGAATGATTATTCATGGAGGAACGCCGCTTCATGGTGCAAGCGTAAATAGTCATGGAGATCACCGTATTGGCATGATGCTAGCAGTTGCTTCTTGTATTGCAGAAGGTGAAACAATCATTAAAAACCGCGAAGCTGTATCGGTATCATACCCATCATTCTTTGCTCATCTAGATAAACTTAAAGGAAGTAAATAATCGATTAAAAACTAGGTGAAAAGATCGGTATTTCATATTTAACTTGAATATACCTAGGTTTTCTTTTAACTATCTTATATAATGGAAGAAAGTACGAAAGAGAATTTGGTGAATTACAATGTTTTTAATGTTTGTCTATATCGGAGGGATTTTATTCTTTCTAAAAGTTTTAAAGGATAGAGATTTTATTTGGCTATTGTTTTTGTTGCCATTTAGCTTTTTTGTTTTGTTTTATGAAACAAGCTATTTTAATCATATCCCAGTTTGGGGAAAGCTTGTTTTTTTTACCTCTTCCTTTTTAATGATGTACGCAATGATTTTAGTCTATAATCGATTCTTTCGAAAAGAAGCATAAAGAAAGCACACATTATTGTGTGCTTTCTTCGTCGTTTAGATTAATCGTTTTTAGCGGCGTTTTAGCTGGACCCTCTAAGACCGTGCCATCATAAGAAAAGCGGGATCCATGACATGGACAGTCCCATGTGCTATCTCCAGCATTCCAGTTCACTTCACAGCCTAAATGTGTACAAGTAGTGTCAACACAATGGATTTTTCCACCTTCATCTTTGTAGGCTCCTGCTCGTTTACTGTTTACATAAATGATATTTCCTTCTCCTTTTTCTAGTTGTTCAACGGACTTTTTAGGCAAATCAAGCTTTCCACGAATAAAATGATCTGCAACATCTAAATTTTGACGTAAGAAGTAGCGGATACTTGGATCAGCATGAAAACGAGAAGGCTTATATACTTCTTCATACGGATTCTTCCGTTGCATAATAAGGTCTGTAATAAGCTGTGCGGCTACCGTTCCGTGCGTCATTCCCCATTTTTTAAATCCTGTTGCAATAAAGATGTTTTCTTTGCTTTCTTTCAATTTACCAATATAAGGGATCTTGTCAATGGTAATAAGATCTTGAGCTGACCATCGATAGGGATAGGAAAGAACGTTAAAGTTTTCTTCTGCAAATCGCTGTAACGATTGATAGTGGTATTCTGTATTGATTCCTTGTCCTACTTTATGACCTTCACCACCAATTAACACTACTTCCTCCCCATTTAAAGTAGCTGAGCGCAGCGAGTGTGTTGGTTGGTCTGCTCCTAAGTACATACCTCCCGGAAATTTTTGTTTTGTTTTTGCCGCTAATACGTAAGAGCGCTTGGCGTACATTCGAGTATAAAAAAACCCTGCTCCATCATAAAAAGGAAAATGTGTACAAATTGCAACATGCTGACAGGATATTCGGTGGCCATCCCTCGTAATGACAGTAGGGGATGTACCTTCTTCAATATCATTTGCTACGGTATTTTCAAAAATCACTCCGCCCTTTTCCAAAAACTGTTTGGCAAGGTGAGTTAAATATTGGAGAGGATGAAATTGAGCTTGATTTTTCATAATAGCTGCAGCGCGAATATCAAACTGAAACGGAAGCGATGTTTTAAAATCGCATGGAATGTTAAGTTTTTCATACGCACGAAATTCTTTATGTATCCGATGATCAAATTCTAGTGTAGCACCATACAAGTAAGCGTCTTGCGTTGAGAATTGGCAATCAATGTTTTCTTTTTCGATTAGATCTTTCATAAAGTGTAGAGCGTTATCATTTGCTTCATAATAAAGCTTTGCTTGCTCAACGCCAATATGTCCAATTAGTTCATCATAAATAACGTCATGCTGAGCAGTAATTTTGGCTGTTGTATGACCAGTTGTCCCATTTAAAATTTCATTAGCTTCTAGAAGTGCCACGTTTAGCCCTTCGTTCTGCAACAAATAAGCCGTTGTAATTCCAGTAATTCCACCACCAACTACTACCACATCTACTTTGCGATTTTCCTGTAATGTACTGCCTTTTGGGAGTTTAACTTCTTCTCTCCACATCGGCTGTGCCTTTTTGGGAATATCCAACACTATCTCCACCTTTTTCGTTGTATATGCATAATGTTTCCAAATAAGGTCGTGAATATGTCTATAAATCATTAAAGAGCTTAGCGTTGTCCTCTAAGCTCAGTCTATATCAAAGATTTTCGTTGCTTAAAATAGTGTTCATTATATAAAGTGCTAGCGTGTGTAGGGATTAAATCCGTACATTAATTTTGACTGTATCATCAACAGAACCCGTATCGATAATAATAATTTCATCAACTAGTTGATGAATGCTTAACAAACAGCAGTCTAATGCAGGCTTATTAGCGACAGCACGGATTGTAACCAATGGTGTAGCAGTCCCATCCATGGTTGTAGGAGGTTTGGTTAGTTTACTAAACTATAAGGGATAAAGTATCGTCACTTTAGCAGCAGGCTCGACAATTTCACTACAGTTATTTGGTTTACTTGGTGCAGCCGTATTGACTACTGGAGCCGGTGTTACGTTAACCATTGTTTGTTTATCATAATAAAAATGATATTTGTCAAAAAACGTTCATAGAATAGAAGTATATGAACATTAATGTGTTCAAGACTAGCTAACGGGGTATAGAATAAGTACACTGACGACGTTCTTATTCGTTTAATTATAACTGGGCAAACGATTTGTTTGTCCTTTTATCATCTTCTAGTGACAATTTTCACATATAGGTGTAAACAGAAAAATGAAAACGTTGACAAAAAGAGGTGGAATGTTATGACAGGCTCACTACCTTTTGTTATTATGGCTTTGTTACTTCTCTCTTTAGATCACGATCAGGAATTCTCAACACAATCTGGTGGTACGTTTAAAACATATACTTATCAAGGAAAGAAATTTAAAGTTTATTTGCCTAAAAATTATTATTTCTTGAAAACGTATCCTCTTATGGTTATGCTGCACGGTTGTACACAGAGCGCAGGCGATTTCGCAAAAGGAACAAACATGAACACACTTGCAGATGAAAAAGGATTTATCGTTATCTATCCTCAGCAATCAAGTAATGCAAATTTAAAGAAGTGCTGGAACTGGTTTGAGCCTCTTCATCAACTGAGAGGTTTGGGAGAGCCTGCTATTATTGCTGGGATGGTTAAAAAAGTAAAGCGTATGCACTTTATTCAACACGACAAAGTGTTTATTGCAGGGCTATCTGCTGGCGGAGCAATGAGCATCGTTATGGGCGTTACGTATCCTGAATTATTTTCTGGAATCGGCGTGGCGGCTGGACTTGAGTATCAGGCAGCATTAAATGTATTTAATGCGTACGCAGCAATGGCGAATCAAGGTCCTCCACCTGTGAGACAAGGTAGAGTTGCACATCAGGTAATGGGTAAGCGAGCTAAGCCGATGCCGGTGATTGTGTTTCATGGAAATGCGGACTCTACGGTAAATGTTTTAAATGCAGATCAAGTCGTAGAACAGTGGATTACTACGAATAATTTAGCGTTTGATGGAAAGGTTGAAGGGTGGATTGACCATAAGCCTAAAGTGGTTAGAGAAGAAAAAAGGCAGTTTGGAAGAGATTTTACTTATGCTCAATATGCAAGCCCCAAAGGAGAAATTTCAATCGATCAATACACTGTAAATGGTATGGGACACGCGTGGTCTGGCGGAAGCGCAGAAGGAAGCTATACGGATGAAAAAGGCCCTGATTCAAGTAGGATTATGTGGGAGTTTTTTATGAAAAACGGAAATGCTTTTCGTGTATAAACTAATAAATAAAAAGCTCAGTCCGGTTCATATACTGAGCTTTCTACTATGATATCAAGACATTTACTTATGATAAATAGCCTTGTATAGCAGGAATATTCAGGTGTGTAAAGAATATGTAATATAAAGGAAGAAGAGCTGACGAGTCAGCTCTCCACTTATTCATTAGTATCCCCAGCCACCATAGCAACTGCAACCTACGATAACTAAAAGAATGAATAGTACGACTAAAAATGCAAAACCACCATTGTAACCGCCATAAGAACCCATTCGTAACGCCTCCTTCCTTATATTACACTTTTATTGTACGCAAGACGCTTGAAAAGGTGACGATAATAGGCGGGAATACTAAATGTGCGAACTTATGTAATTTCTCGATTAGAGTGAATAAAATGTGTAATTTAAGATTGATGATATGCTTGTTAGGGAATAGTAATGAAGAAAACGTGTAAACATGTATATACTAATTATAATTTGTTACTGTTCGAAATAAATAACAAGAAAAGTAAACAGATAAGAAGGACGTTTAGTGGGGAAAAAGGAGAGTAAAAAATGAATTTGGCATTTTTTTTGATTCCAAAACAAGAAGTAGTAACCCTTAATATTCAATCAACCTTAAGGCAGGCGCTTGAGAAGATGGAGCACCATCGCTATTCTACGGTACCTTTGGTAGATGATGAAGGTAAATACGTTGGTGTTTTAACTGAAGGGGACTTGCTTTGGAAGTTAAAAAGTCTAGGAGATTATCGCTTTCAAGATATGGAAAATATTAAGGTAACAGAGGTTGATCGTTATCAAGATTATCAACCAATTCCAATTTATGGAGAAATTGATGGGATTATTACAAAGGCAATCGAGCAAAATTTTGTACCTGTTGTTGATGATCAAGGAGTCTTTATCGGTATTATTCGTAGAAGAGAAATATTAGAGTTTTATTCAGATAATATAATTAAACGTATGATTAAGTGAAAAAAGCCTTTACATCCAAAACGATGTAAAGGCTTTTTTTTAGAAGAAATATAAAAAAAGGCGCAGTTACTTAATTGCAACAATGCACGTACTTATAGGATTGTACATAGTTTATTACTATAAATAAAATATTCTATGTTGAAAGGTGAATTTATATGACAGAAAAACATCGTAAAGAAGCAGAAAAAAAGTTTCATCAATCAAATCAATACTACTTTAAAGCAGAAGCTAAATGTAAGAAAAGAAGATGCAAACGCAAAGAAGAAGATTATGCCAAAGCGGAATGTCGTGTAGAAAAAGGGAACTGTAAAAAGAAGGAAGAGCGAGTAGAAAGAGAAAAAGGGCACTGCAAAAAGAAGGAAGAACGTGCAGAAAGACATCGCCTTCGTGATGAGCGTAGAGCGGAAAGACAGGATCGAAAAGAAAAAAAACAGCATGATGAAAAAAGTACGCATCATAAGAAAAAGGGAGATAACTGGAATCGCCTACTATATTAAGAGTGTAAAACCTTACATCGGGTAAGGTTTTTTTATTTTAATAAAAAAATAAAGTTTACAAACACTTAACATTATGATTAACTTTATCATGTTATGATATCAATATCCGATATCAAAATATGATATTGGATAAGGGGGATCCTTATGTTACGCGAATTCTTTCTGGGAAGTATTAAAATCCACATTTTGTACCATGCCAGCGTCGAGCCAATTTACGGGTCGTATATGATTGAAGAACTTCATTCACATGGTTACGATATTAGCCCTGGAACCATTTATCCTACGCTTCATCATTTGGAGAAAGATGGGCTTTTAATAAAAGAAGAGCGAATTGTAAAAGGGAAAATTCGCAAGTATTATACGATTACTGAAAAAGGGCAAGAGGTGCTTCAAGGTGCAAAAGAGCAAATTCGTGAATTAGCTAGAGAAGTATTAAAAGAAGGAGAGGATACAACATGAATCAATCAGTGTTTCGAAGGTGGATTGAAATTTTACTGATTTCAACTAAGCTTGGGTTAACCTCTTTTGGTGGGCCTATTGCACATTTAGGATATTTCAGAGAAGAATATGTAAAAAAGAGAAAGTGGCTTGATGAAAAAAGTTATGCGGATTTGATTGCATTGTGTCAATTTTTACCGGGACCAGCTAGCAGTCAAGTGGGAATTTCGATTGGGATGCTGCGCGGTGGGATTTTTGGAGGCGTGTTGTCATGGATAGGTTTTACAATGCCTTCAGTTATTGTGCTTATCGTGTTTGCATATTTAGTGCAAGGATTTGACGCATCAAGTGCAGGCTGGATTAATGGTCTGAAAATTGTTGCTGTTGCAGTAGTTGCCCAAGCGGTTCTTGGCATGGGAAAAAACTTAGCGCCAGATCGACCTCGTATTGCGATGGCTATACTCGCAGCGCTAATTACTTTGTTTTTTCCAAGCGTTATTGGACAAATTGGTACTATTATAGCTGCTGGCATAATAGGATATGTTCTATATAAAGAAATGAAAATGGATGATGTGCAGGACATGCCTATTACAATCAGCCGAAAAGTTGGCGTGCTGGCATGGATTGTATTTATCGCATTATTAGTAGGATTACCACTTTTACGTACCGCAATTCCTACTGTTTGGATGAGCATAATTGATATTTACTATCGAGTTGGTTCGATTGTCTTTGGAGGAGGCCACGTTGTTCTTCCAATGCTAGAACGTGAAGTAGTACCAATTAACATGGTGACAGAGTCTGAATTTCTAGCCGGATACGGTGCAACTCAAGCAGTTCCAGGGCCTTTATTTACGTTTGCGAGCTACCTTGGAACAGTAACCGCTGGTTGGTCCGGTGCCTTAGTTGCAACTGTTGCAATGTTTCTACCGTCATTCTTGCTTGTTCTTGGAACCTTACCATTTTGGAATGTTCTTCGTAGAAAACCAAGCGTACGAGCAGCTTTAATGGGCGTAAATGCAGCTGTTGTAGGAATTTTGCTTGCAGCATTATATGATCCAGTTTTTACTAGTGCAATCAAAACAACACCAGACTTTGCATTAGTGCTTGTGGCATTTGGCTTATTAATGTACTGGAAAGTAGCTCCCTGGATTGTTGTACTTGCAACTGCTCTAGGTGGTTATCTACTATCGGTTTTTTTCTAATACCAATGACTATTCACTTCTAACTGGGCGAACGCATAGTATAGATAACTATGCGTTATCACTGAAGAGGAAAAATCCATGGAGTGGATTGAAGAGCTATTACGTGATAAAGAAATTGCGGCTTAGTTAATTAAAACAGTCGGTGTTAGCATTATTGTGATAGGCTATATTTGTTTATTTGTCGGCGAAGCGAGCTGAACATTTTACAAAAGATGAAAGAATTAAGGGTGCGATAAAAGTTCTCGGAGTGAGAACTTTTTTTTGAAACTTATATAAAAAGCGTTCGTATGTAGTAATACAAGTGTAAGTAATTTAAAAGGAGGATTATCATGTTAAAGAAAATATTTGCAAAGATGGGTGTAGGCGCTGCAAAAGTCGACCTCACTTTGAAAGAAAATACATATAAGCTAGGTGAGCATGTGGAAGGAAAAATCAAAGTCCAAGGTGGCAAAATTGAGCAGCACATTAATTTTATAAATGTAGAACTATGGCTGGAGGTGCGTGGACGTAACGGTCAGTTTCATACACATAAAGTAGCGAGCATCCCAATCGTTTCTTCTTTCCTTATTAGAGAAGGAGAAGAGAAAGAATGGGGTTTTAAATATGATTTACCAATGGATATTCCTATTTCAGCAAGCAATTGTAGCTATTTCTTTCAAACACATTTAGATATTGAAGGAGGAGCAGATGCCAAAGATCGAGATGACATCCGTATTAAAGCTCCTGAGGCACTTTATCAATTTGTAGAAGCACTTGAAAGTTTAGGGTTTAGAGAGAAACAGCATTCTGGCCAATTTAACGGTTATAAACAAGAGTTTGAGTTTTTCCCAACCTCTCAATTTCAACGCCGTATTCGAGAGCTAGAATTTGAGGTAGCTGTAGAAGATAAAGGTCTTCGTATTTTGCTTGAACTGGATTTACCAAGCTTTGGTCGAGAGCGTGAAATAAAGCGAGAAATCTCTTTTTCAACTGAAGAACTCAGTAATAATAAGAAGCTTCAGCAATCACTTCATCAAATTATTGAAGAAATGATTGACAATCCAGCTAGCTATGAACACTTTCAGCCTTCTCATTACCAAAGAGGCGAGTATAAAAGAGGTATGAGCGGTCTTGGAGGCGCTATGGGAGGGTTTGCAGCAGGTATGATAGGTGGTATGCTTTTAGGAGAAGTGATGGATGACATGTTTGAAGATGTGGCATTTGATGACATACAAGAAGACTTAGAAGGAGCCGATGATCTCTTTGATGGTGACTTTTTTAGCGGAGACGATGAGTGGTAATAAGAAACAAAGGAGACTGAGACATAAGTAGTTCAGCCTCTACTATACCTGAACGATTGAGAGTTCATAACTTTTAATCGTTCAGGTTTTTTGGTTGATTGTGAAAACAATGTTGGAAACAGGGTGGAATGGAGCGTAGGACACTCGACTCCTGCGGGAAAGAGAGGGAAAACTGAGATCCCGCAGCGCAGCGAGGAAGCTCAGGTTCCTCCCCGCGGAAAGCGAGTGGCCGTAGCGCAATGGAACGAACGTGTTGAGACAAATCAAAGAGATGAGAACAGCTATTGTTCGTCTTTTAGAAGCCATCATTTTGTTATGTCCCAAACTCTTCTTTTTTTATTTTATCTTCATTACTACTTGAAGAATTTTCTTTTCGTTTCTTTACTTCCACGTATTTAATATGAAAGTCTTCAATGACTAACACTTTAAAATAAAAATCATTATATTGTACTATATCGTTTTTAACAACATCGAATCGTTCAGTTAGTACCCAACCGGCAATCGTATCTACTTCGTCGTCGCTAATATCTGTACCAAGCAAATCATTTACTTCGCTAATTAACATTTTGCCATCTAAAATATAATGATTTTCTTTAATTTTTTGTACATAGGGAATTTCGTCTGCATCAAACTCATCACGAATTTCACCAACAATTTCTTCAACGATGTCTTCAATTGTGACTAAACCAGCTGTACCGCCATACTCATCAAATAAAATCGCCATTTGGACACGATCTTTTTGCATTTTTACTAATAAATCATGAATCGGGATGGTTTCAATTACTTTTAAAATTGGCTTGACATAGGATTCTAAAGTGTTTGTACCATCCTTTTGGTTAAACACAATGTCATTATAAATTTCTTTGATATTTACAAGCCCAACTATTTTATCTTTGTCACCATCTTCAATAATTGGATAGCGAGTATATTTTTCCACATTGGCCACTTGTAGAAAAACTTCTACAATATCATCTTTTGATGCAGTTACAATCTCAGTGCGAGGTACCATCACTTCTTTTGCTAAGCGGTCATCAAAATCAAAAATCTTATTCATATACTTATATTCAGATTGGTTAATTTCTCCGCCTTTTAAGCTTTCAGAAAGTAAAATTCGAATTTCTTCTTCGCTATGAGCTACCTCATGCTCAGAAGCAGGCTGTAACCCAAACATACGAGTTAGGAGCTGAGCGGATCCGTTTAGTGTTTTAATAAATGGATACATAATTTTATAAAACCCAATAATTGGCTTAGAAAATAATAAAGTAATTCGTTCTGCCATTTGAATAGCGAACGTTTTCGGTGCTAGTTCACCTACCACAACATGTAAAAATGTAATAATGACAAATGCAATCGCAAATGACAGAATGCCTGCTAAACGTTCATTCATATTGATATCGTCAAAAAGAGGATGTAGGATGCGTTCAAGTGTTGGTTCACCAAGCCAACCAAGACCTAGAGCTGTAATGGTAATTCCAAGCTGACAAGCAGATAGATATTCGTCTAGATGCGTGATAACATGCTTAGCCGCTATCGCTTTTTTATTTCCTTCATCAACAAGCTGGTTAATGCGCGAGCTTCTCACTTTTACAATTGCGAACTCAGTTGCTACGAAAAAGGCAGTTAAGCCAATTAAAAGAGCAACGAGGAAAAGATTTAAAATCGTCAAACGTTTCACCACCTATTTAGTACGTGTATATAGTAAGTGTTATCTAAACGAAGGAAGAACATGTATTGAAACAATCCCCAGCGCTATTTAAAAAGAGAAAGAAGCGTTCTCATTAATGGGTTTGTGCTATACTAGCCTAGAGGTGAAAATAGTGAATATATTGGATAATTTAATTTTGAAACATGGACTTCAAACACTAAAGGAAGATATATATAGCTCTTTGTATACATGTGTTATGGTACACCCAACACGTGCTGACGAACTGGAAGTGGGTACATCAAAATTAGGAGGATACCCAGATTTACCGGAAGATTTTTACTGGCCTAAACAGGATGGAGAATATCTACAGTTTATTGGTCAAATCAATCTATCTCAGTTAGAAGGTGCGTGGAAGCAAGATTTACTTCTTCCTGACACGGGTTATCTGTACTTCTTTTATGATGGTGAAGCATATGGTGAAGCGGATCAACAAAATGGTTGGCGCGTACTTTTTTATGAAGGGACAGCAGATGATTTAACTGCAACAAAAGTAGACGTTTCAAGCATATACCTACAGTGTGGGGTAGAGTTTAGCTATGATATCCGACTTGGAGATACATATATAGAAGACGATCAGCTGTATGATCAATTTGATGCTCTTATGTTAGAAATCAATGGTAACATTCCATTTCACCAAATTGGGGGAACAGCGTGGGATATCCAAGGGGACGTTTTGGAAGAATGTCAAGAGTTCTCTGGTAAGAAAGGCGACTGGCAGTTATTATTTCAAATTGACTCTGATGATCAGCTTAATATGATGTGGGGCGACGTTGGAATCTTATATTATTGTGTTGAAAGACAAGCTCTTGAAAAAAAACAATTCGAAAACACATGGTTAATCATGCAATGTTCATAAGAAAAACACCTGCTTTCACACAAAGCAGATGCTTTTTTTAATGTAACGTTTTATTGTTTGGAAGCTCGGGAGGCTGTGTAGATTTTGCGAAACTTTGCGTCATTTGCTGTACATCTTGAGCGGCTAGCTGCGGTACTTGGTAATCATGACGCTTGTTTTGATAGTGGGCTACTTCATATGCCATTTCAATCCAATTAGGAACGCTATCAGCGAATAAGCGGCGTACAATAGGATTTGTAATTTCAAGTGAGGTCATGGTAACGAGTGAAGCATGACCTTTTAATAAGCCTAACATGTGCCCAGAAATTCCTTTATCGCTAATGTCATTAATGGATTGATTTGGTTTTTTAGGCTGACTTGCTTTTAATCCGTATACAAAATCGTTTGATTCTGCCATGTTATAGGTTTGCGTTGGACTAGAAGGGTCTTGGCCTGTTGAAAAAGATTCTACAATACGGTTGTAGTCTTCCAAAATAAAACTATATTGACGATCTAACATTTGCTTTAACTCTTCATCTTGAATGTATTGTCGAAACATCATGAACTGATCTAAAACATTGATCATGCCAGCTAGCGTTTCATGAACGTCAAATAGTTCATGTCCTCCGTGATTCATAACTTGAGGAACCTTACCAGTATGCATATTCATATGTGTTTGTTCGTTATTCATATCCATCCTCCTAGTGTAATAAATACGTTGTTTAGTGTAAAGAATCCAAGCATCTTTATACGTACAAAAAGAAAAATATTGAAAGGTTTTAGATTTTATTGATGATATCAAAGGAATTTTACAACACATATCGAATATGAACTTTAACTTTAAGGATTGGAGATATAGCTTAATGAATGAGTTAATGGTATGGTCGGAGCAACTACAAGCAGAAGCAACAAGCTTATTGGAAGAATATCAGCTTTTACATTTATGCAAACAATATGGCAACCCTCTCATTGCAGGCAGCTTTGATTTAAATGTCATGGTACTTCGTCATCTCGATGTTTACATTGGAAGCGATAAGGTTATTGAAGATTTATTTTTTGCACTTGGTAAAGACTTAGCATTGAGAATGAAGCCCGTTAAAATGATCTTTATTGGTAATAAAGAAAAGGAAGAAGAAATGACTTGGGCTGTATACACAGACATCGAAGGACATGAATGGAAAATTAATGTGAATGTTGTGTCTGAAGCAACCATACAGCAGATGCTACAAAAACAGCAAAAGTTAAAAGCAAAAATGACAGAGAAGAAAAGAGAGCAGATTTTATTTTTTAAACAGCAAAATGGGTATAATCGCTATTATAAAAGTGCACATGTGTATGAAGCAGTTTTGGTTGAAGGTGTTCAAGATGATATGACTTTTTTTAAATGGCTACAACATAAAAAACGAGCCAAGTAAAGTAGGCTCGTCTTTTATTTATACTAATTCTTTTACTGGTAAAAACGCATTAAGCATCCAGATATGCTTTTCAAAACGACCAACTGTGCCGATGAATAAGTCAGCAGTAACGTGATCATTTGCTTCTTCAGCAATCTTAATCCCCACTTTGAGCTGTTGAACGAGAATTAGGTAATCATTAACAACAGATTCAATCATTTCGTGAGCAGTTTGTTCATTTCCCTCTTCACTTAAAGTAGCTAGGCTTAAAAAACCTTTTAACGTAGCTACAGGCTGTCCACCAATTGCTAATAAACGCTCTGCATATTCATCGATATCCGCAGCCGTTTCTGTATATAGTTCTTCAAATTTCTCATGAAGAGTAAAGAACTGAGGTCCTTTTACATACCAATGAAAGCGGTGGAGCTTCGTGTAAAATACGTTTAAGTTAGCAATTTGTTGATTTAAGAATTGTTCTAAATTCATGTGTCATTCCTCCTGGTTTAACTGATATATATAGATTATAACATATATTAAATTATAATCAATACTTATTTATAATTATTATAATTTAATAACGAACCTTTTTTCTTTAATGAGAAGAGTTAGGAGGTTATGTTAAGATAGCTAAGAGAATATAGTAAAGGGAAGAGATTGAATGATTATTACAAATGAAGCAAAAGCATTGATTGAAGAGATTTTATCAGAACAAGAAATTGAAGGTATTCGTCTTTACTTTAAAGGAATTAGCTGTGAAATTCCAAATATCGGATTGTCATTTGAAGAAGCCCAAGAAAATGATGAACTGCAGGTCATTAACGGTATATCAGTAGCAATCCAAGAGGCGATTCTACCTTATACAAAAGAACTTTTACTAGATGTTCATCTAACACCATACGGACCTGGGCTAGCTTTAGTAGGTGCCAAAGGTCAATAAGTAAAGGTTTTGAAAAAAGTCGATAAATAATTTGTTAGAATGTCTGACAAATCTGTTGGAATAATGGAAAAATATTGTTTTACTTAATTTAAGCGTTAATGAAAACGAGGGGGGATTACATGCTTCTTTCTCATCATGTAACGGTTGAACAACGTAAAAAAATTAAACATTTTAAACAGTTAATTCGAGACTCGCGTTCAGCCAAAGAACGTTTGATGTATCAGCAGCAGTTAAATCAATTTGTTGAGCGACTGTTTATCGAGAATCGTCTTCAGCGTCATGGAGAGCACAAGTGAGTAACAAGGCTGGGACATACGTATTTCAGTCAAGGATCTATCCGAACTGTCGGGAGTTAACTCCTTTTGATAGTTCGGATATTTTTTGTTGGTTTGAAAACAATTTAAAAAAGCGAGTGTTTGCAGCGCAATGAAACAAACTTGTTCTTACAACCTAACTATTTTAGAAACATCACCATTCGTCTTTGGGAAAGAATCATTTCGTTATGTGCTAGACTCTTTATTAGGTATTATTTCACTATCTTTTGAAAGCGTTTTCTGTTAAAGTTAAACTATAATTAGTTCCAATATAACATATGTAAAATGCGTTCTAAAAAGCAAGAAGGAGTTGGTTTGCATGAGTGAAAATGGAAACTTCTTACTGGGCTTACTATGGGGAACGTCTTTAAGTATTCCGCTTTGGCTTTCTGTCTTTGGATGGATAAAGTTATTATTAAAGATCAGTTTATAACACCTAACGGACAAGCTAATAAGTTGCTAGATTACCGGCTAGATACAAACCAGTATCTAGTCTTTTTATTTTGATAAATATTTTTTGGGGTTAGAGAAATGCTATTACTAACTAGGATGAAGAAGGAGGGAAGGAAGATGAAGTTACTAATTGGTGTTTTACTTTTAAGCGGTATCATTACGGCGATTGAGCTTCCTTCTTTATTAAAAAAAGAGCAGAAAAAAGAACTCTATTTATTTTCTTTCTTTCTACTCTTTAGCATGACTCTAAATATTTTACATAGCATGCACTTTCCGCTCCCTAATCCGTTAGATTGGCTGATTGCAATTTTTAAGCCTATTAACCACCTAATTGTAAACTAGAGATGAGGTGACGTGCTATTACAAAGGTCGATATGCATCAGGAAGCAGTAATCATTAGCCCCAAACAGTTTTTTATTATTTCAATATGTATTTGAAATGATTATCTTAATTGCTATCTTTCCATTTGTAAGAAACCAAAAAGCAGCTACAAAAGCATATGTTAGGTAGTACGGGTGGAATATTAATGCTATCGATTGTGATTGTAATTGCTTTGTTAGTATTTGGTGTGTTGTTACCGTTTCTTGTCGGAGGGTTTATCATTCTAAAAAAACAGCTGCACAAACAATGATGGAACTTCATTTGTGAATTTTTTGTAGCAAAATTGTGTTGTTTATTGAGAAGACATAAAGAAAAACGTACACTTGGTAATGGATAGAAACAAATACATAGAAAATTTAAATGAAGGTGAAAATTAATGAGAAAAATCATGATGTTTTTAATGGTAATGTTACTCGCTCTTCCAACGGTGAGTTTTGCCCATACGCATGTTCAAACAACCGTACCTGAAAACGGGGCTACGGTTACGTCTCAGCTAACTGAAATAAAACTTAGCTTTGAGACACATATTGAAAAAGTAAGTACACTGACCGTGACAAAAGATGGTCAAGAACTTTCAATTGATTCACAGGAAGTATCAGGTCATGATTTAATAGGTACATTTGAAGAGCCGCTTCCAAATGGAGAATATGAAGTGAAGTGGAACATTGTAGGAGAAGATGGTCATGTTATGGAAGATGCAATTTCATTTACCGTGAATGCAGATCAAGAAGAAGTAACATCTGAAAATAAAGATACACAAAAAGAGTCTGCTACAGAAGAAGCTGAAAAAAGCAGCTCTCCAGATGAGCAAACAGAAGCTGAATCAACAAGCGAAAACTCATCTTTCTTCGTTATTATGATTGTAGCAGTGGTTATCGTAGCAACAGCACTCATCTTTGTGTTTAGAAAAAAGAAAGGCTGATTCAATGTCAGTAGTTTTACCGCTATTTGAATGGGTTACGTATATTGGTTTAGCGTTCTTACTCGGTACAGCAGTTTTACAGTATATCTCTGAAGAGAACAAGCCTGCTTTAAGTATATCGAGTAAGTGGCTAATTGGCAGTGCTTCTGCAGTAGGAATTTTTTCTATAGGCCCAGTTTTAGAAATTGTGCTTGCATTTTCAAAAATTAGAGGTTTCTCAGATACAATTCAGGCAGTACTATTTGGAAGTAAAACAGGTCATGCATGGTTGATTGTTGTACTTTCCTCGATGTTATTGATTCTTACGATTGTCGTAAAAAGTCATCCTCATATCTATACAATACTAACTATTGGTCTAGTGCTTGGGATCTCTTATGCTGGCCACGCCGCCTCGATTTCGCCGCTTAACGGCATGCTTTCGCATTTTCTTCACGTGCTGTTTGTCGGTCTTTGGAGCGGAGTTGTTTTAACCGTTTCCTTTTTTATACAAAAAGCTGTGAATTGGAAACCTTTTTTAACATGGTTTACTCCCTTTGCAGTAGGGTGTTTTATTCTACTTTCACTAAGCGGAGTAATTGCCATGCTTATTATAGTAGGACTCCCTAACTACATAAATTCATGGTCTACAAACTATGGACAAGGTTTGTTACTTAAACAAATAAGTATTATTTTATTAATCGTTTTTGCAGTAATCAATGGTATTTTGCTTCGTAAAGTGAAACGCTCACATACTTTTCGCCCAACTAGATGGCTAAGAGTTGAAGCGGTGACCTTACTAATTATTTTCTTTGTAACAGGCGTGATGGTTAATCAATCACCGCCTACAAATCTACAGTATGCAGAAGCAAATTCTCTGCTTCCATTTATTTATGGTCAGCCAATCACCTTACCAATTACGTTTCACTTTACAATCGTAGGTGCAATCTTCTCGTTTTTGGCAATCTTCTTTCTTGCATATATCTTTGTTATTTTTTATAAAAAAATAAATGCCTGGTTTAGTTTGCTAAGTGGAGCATTGTTTGTATTTTCTTTATACATTGCTATGATTACAAGCATTTCTTTTTAATAAAAAAGGCTTTCAACGTTGTTTGAAAGTCTTTTTTCGTTGCCGTAATTTTTTACCTGATTTGCTATCATTAGCTGGTTCATCACCTGTTGTGGGCGATACGCTATTTTCTTTTGAGTTAGTGAAAGGAGAAATGTAGCATACGTCACCAAAATTAACAATTCCACCGGTGATTTTTCCAATGTAAACGGATTTAATCCAAACGGGCATAATCATCATCCTTTTTTTGAGCACTCTTTATATATTATGACAAGCCATTTTATCATGTATAGACGAGTGTAAAGGGAAAGTAAATATTTCTATATTTGTTTTCATTTCGTGTACAATAGAAATGGAAAACGTAGAATTTAGAAAGATAGAAGGTAAATTATGAACAAATCTAAAGAAGCTAAAACAAACTTTTCATTTAAAAAGCTCTGGAGACTAACCAATCCATCAAAAGGAAAGCTTAGTGTTTCTTTTGTATTTGCATTAGCAAATACAGGGTCTTCTCTTGTTATTCCTTTACTAATTAAAGAGCTGATGGATACAATTAACAGCGGTTTATCAAAACAAATGATTGCAGTTTTAATTGGACTATTTATTATTCAAATGATTACCAGCGCTTTATCTCTATATCTTTTGGCGCAAGTGGGACAAGGCGTGGTTGAGAAGCTGCGCACAACGATTTGGGATAAGCTTGTTAAGCTGCCGGTATCATTTTACGACCGCAATCGCTCTGGCGAAATGGTGAGTAGAATCACAAATGACACAACCATTGTGATGAACTTACTATCAACAGAAATGATAGAGTTTGTCAAAAATATTTTATCAATCAGTATATCAATTGTTATTTTGTTTACGCTAGATATTCCAATGACGCTCATTTTATTAGCGGTTATTCCAGTAATGTTCTTATTGGTTATGCCACTTGCCAGAAAGATTCATAAGATCTCTCGTGAACAGCAGGATAAAATGTCAAAGCTCACGGCGTTTTTAGCTCAAATGCTTAGTGAGATACGTTTAATTAAAGTATCAAGTTCTGAAAGGAAAGAAATTGAAGAGGGGAAAAGCTCATTTCACTCACTTTTTTTATTTGGGATACGCCGTGCAAAGATTGAAGCGATTATAACGCCAATTATTAGTACCGTGATGACAAGCGTTATGATTGCAATTGTAGGATTTGGTGCATACCGCGTTAGTCAGGAGTTTATTAGCGCAGGAGAGCTAGTAGCATTTGTTCTTTATCTCTTTCAAATTATGGTACCTGTTGGTTCACTTACTCGCTTTATTACAAGCTTTCAACAAACGAAAGGTGCATCAGAGCGTATTTTTGCTATCTTGGATGAAGAAGAAGAGTCTTTTCATCATGGAGAACAAGTTAAGCGAATTGGTGATTTAACGTTTCAACGTGTTGCGTTTAAATACGAGGAAAAATTGGTGTTGAAAAATATTTCATTTTCTGCTCGAAAAGGAGAAGTAACGGCGTTAGTTGGTCCAAGCGGTGCAGGGAAATCAACCGTTTTTTCACTGCTTGAGCGCTTCTATGCCCCATCTTCTGGTCAAATCTTATTAGAGGGTAAAGATAGTCAGGTTATTAATCTAAGAGAGTGGCGTCAGTTGTTTAGCTATGTGCAGCAGGACTCGCCAATTTTAGCAGGAACGATTCGTGAAAATTTAACGTATGGGCTAGAGCGTACAATTTCAGAAGCTGAAATAATTGAAGCAACAAAGCAGGCAAATGCTCATGAGTTCATTATTAATTTTGACGATGGATACGATACAATGCTTGGTGAAAGAGGAGTAAACTTATCTGGAGGTCAGCGTCAACGAATTGCAATTGCAAGAGCGCTGCTTCGCAATCCTCAATTTTTACTTCTTGATGAAGCGACAGCAAGTCTTGATTCGGAGTCTGAAAAGCTTGTGCAAGAGTCGCTTGAACGAGTTATGAAAGGGCGAACTTCCCTTGTCATTGCACACCGCTTATCAACGGTTATAAGTGCTGATCAAATCGTAGTAATTGAAGATGGAGAAGTGACGGGGAATGGAACACATGAAGAGCTTCTAAGCACGCACACCTTTTATCGCCGCTTGGTTCAACAGCAGTTCCAAACAGAATCTTGATAATGTAAAAAGAGCGTACTAGAGTGGTAGTGCGCTTTTTTTAGTGGAAAATCACTATCTTTGTCGAAGGTCTTGTGAGACATCCTAGAACTATGATAGAGTGAACGTTAAAACCATTTACTGAAAAAAAGGGGGCTAGATAATGAAAGTAGGAGATAACGTTTTTTATAACAGTAAATCATATAAGCTTATTCATGTATATCGTAATGGAACATTAGAGCTTTTGTCGACCCAACAACCGGACTTTGGAAAGACCATTATTGTTGATGCTGCTAAAGTTAAAAATAACTGAGAGTGAGAAGTAACATGATTGAATTATAAAACCCCCTTTACCTTCAGCAAGGTGAAAGTAAAGGGGGGTAATCAGTTAAGCTTTTAGCTTTTTCACAAGTTCATCGCCCATCAGTTCTGAAGAGAACGGATCACGGCTTGTAATGATTTGGTCGTTAGCCCAAACAGCATACTCTTGTATGTCCTGCTTCTTCTAGCTTTAATAAAGGAGCAAATAGTTCTTCTGCCCACCATCCAGTCTTATACTCTTTTTCTTCATATCCGCTTGATAATACGGCTAATTTACGTGCCATGAAAAAGAGGCTGGGACATAAGTAATTCAGCCAATGATAAACCTGAACGATTGAGAGTTTCTCACTTTTAATCGTTCAGGTTTTTTGTTGATTGTGAAAACAATGTTGGAAACAGGGTGGAATGGAGCGTAGGACACTCGACTCCTGCGGGAAAGAGAGGGAAAACGGAGATCCCGCAGCGCAGCGAGGAAGCTCAGGTTCCTCCTCGCGGAAAGCGAGTGGCCGTAGCGCAATGGAACGAACATGTTGAGACATATCAAAGAGATGGGAACAGCTAGTGTTCGTTTTTTAGAAGCCATCATTTTGTTATGTCCCAAACTCAAGGATTGATCTTCTAGATATGTAATAGAAGTATGAAGTTGTTTAGGTATCTGTTGTGTTATAAACAAGATAGGAATGTTCAAGCTCTGTTTGAGTTTATGAAGCACTTCGTAAAATGAATGACTGTACTTATATGCAAGGCTATTTACAACTAGCAGAGAAGACATAAAAACACCTTCTTCTTTAAAACAAATCGAAATTATTATTATTTATAATAATAGACAGCTTATGTTTTGTAAATCATGAAATTTTGCAAAAACTTCATGATTTTCTCACATTTACAGTTTATAGTAAATAATGAGGGGATTATATGGAAGGGAGCGGTCAAATTGAACGCAAAGAAAATTGTATGTCTAGTAAGTATATGTGGTTTTCTAATGGGGTGTGGGGTAGATCAAGAGCAAGAAGCGAGTGCTGAACCTAAAATGCTAGATGTGAAGCTGAATGGTCCATCTGAAGTATCTAAAGATGAAACCGTTATCTTTAAAGCGGTTGTTACATATGGTGATGAGAAAGTTGAAAACGCAGATGACGTACAATTTGAAATTGAGAAAGAAAATGCAGAGGGACAAGGGGAAATGATTGAAGCAAAACATCGCAAGGACGGCATATACGAAGTGGAAACGGATTTTCAAGAGCCTGGAATTTATACAGTTCAATCGCACGTAACGGCAAAAGACTCTCATAATATGCCTAAAATACGTGTGGAAGTAAAATGAAGAGACTGAGACATAAGTAGTTCAGTCCTTACTATACCTGAACGATTGAGAGTTCATAACTTTTAATCGTTCAGGTTTTTTGGTTGATTGTGAAAACAATGTTGGAAACAGGGTGGAATGGAGCGTAGGACACTCGACTCCTGCGGGAAAGAGAGGAAAACGTGAGATCCCGCAGCGCAGCGAGGAAGCTCAGGTTCCTCCCCGCGGAAAGCGAGTGGCCGTAGCGCAATGGAACGAACGAGTTGAGACAAATCAAAGAGATGGGAACAGCTAGTGTTCGTCTTTTAGAAGCACTCATTTTGTTATGTCTCAAACTCTCTATTGGAAAGATTCGTAAGGAAACGTAATTGTAACGGTAGTTCCTTGACCAAGATTACTTTTAAAGTTTAAGGTTCCATCGTGATAATGAATAATTTCCTTAGATATCGCTAATCCAAGGCCCGTACCACCTTTGTCGCGAGTCCGAGCTTTATCCGCTCTGAAAAAACGTTCTCCTAAGCGACTTAAATCTGCTTTTGATATGCCGATTCCCGTATCAGTTACGTTGATGTCAACTTTATTTTCATCATGGGAAAGTGAGATGTCAATGTGTCCTTCCGCATTCGTGTAACGAATTGCATTATGAATCAGATTATAGAATACCTGTTTTAAACGGAGTTCATTTGCATTCATGATAATATCTTCATCTAAGTTGGCTGAAACTGTTAACCGCTTTTTAGCAATGCTAATGGCTAAAACGTCAAGCGTTTCATTAATAAGCTGAGCCAAAACAAGAGGCGACTTTGTCATGGTGAGCGTTTCGGATTGAAGCTGAGATAAGTCTAAAAGATCATGAACAAGTGCATTCATTCTTGTCGTTTCTCGTTGTATTACGTGCAAATAATCGTTTCGTTCTTGTTGGCTCATAGTTGAATCTTGTAAAAGTTCACTGTAGCCCTTTATATAGCTAAGCGGTGTGCGTAGTTCATGAGCGACGTTTGCAAGAAACTCACGCTTTTGTTCATCACTTTTTTTTAAGGAAGATGCCATGGAGTTAAACGCTTCAGCAAGGTGACCAACTTCGTCATTGCTGGTAGAAGGTATACGTATAGAAAAGTTTCCTTTTGCAATTTCATTTGAAAAAGTTTTCATTCGCTGTAATGGATTCACAATTGCTTTTGTAATCCGATTACCAATTAAATATAGAAAAATAAACGTAATAACTGCGACAATCGCTAAGATTTTTGCTGCTTTTGTAAAAACTTCATTCAATGAAGCTAAAGGGACATATAGGTAAACGATACCTGCTAGCTCATTTGTTTTTTGATCAATTAGCGGTACAATAGCACCAATAAGATTGCGTTCAAATTTTTCTTCGTAGCCTTTTTTAACAATGTATTCGCCTTTTAAGAGTTTTTTTCGTTCTGCTTTTGAAATAATAGGCTTATCTTCTTTAGAAAATGGAGAGTATCCACTCAGCTCTTCGGGATTATTAAAAATTAAAATTTCCGCTTCTGAGACTGTATTATGCCAGTTCACGTTTCCAATTAAAAAATCGGAAATTTTACCTGTGTGATAGTGAGCAGCAATTTGTTGGCCTTCTGCTACAAGTGAGCTTTCTGTTTTGTCTACATAGAGTGATTCGTAAAGAAACTGAATAAATAAAAATGAAAATACGATAGAAAAACATAGAAGGCCGCTTATTAATAAGCGGAGCTTGGTTGTTAGAGAAAGTGAAAGCTTTTTCATACTTCTGCTTTATAACCGATTCCCCATACGGTTTGAATCAAGTCACCTTCCGCTTTTAACTTTAAGCGCAGCGTTTTGATATGAGTATCAACGGTACGCTCACTTCCTAGGTAATCTAGTCCCCAAATTTGACGTAGCAGCTGTTCACGTGTGAAGGCTCGTCCAATGTGGTTGCATAAATAGACGAGTAGTTCATACTCCTTTAACGTCAGCGATATCGCTTCATCATTTACATATACAGTTCGACCAAGCTTGTTGATTTTAACGTTTCCAAATCGCTGATAGACTTCAACTGAACGTGGAAGTGCAGTTGTACGGCGGAGGACAGCCTCAATACGTGCTATTAGTTCTCCGCTGCTAAACGGCTTAACAATGTAGTCGTCCCCTCCAATCTTTAATCCATGTATACGATCAAATTCATCTCCGCGTGCAGTCAAAAAGATGATTGGAATAGATGGGTGGACGCTTCTTATTCGTTCAGCTAATGTAAACCCATCCATGATTGGCATCATCACGTCGATGAGAATAAGGGAAGGAAGCATATGAGCTAATTCATCTAATGCTTCTTCTCCATTTGAAGCTTCGATGCACATATAGCCTTCTCGCTGAAGAGATAGCTTGATTAAATGTCGCATTTGTTGTTCATCATCGACAATTAATATAGTTGGCTTTTGCATTTTCATCATGCCCTTTCTCAGTATAAAGTTCTTCTTTTAGTATATCGGAAATATGTGAGAAATCAGTGAACTTTTGCAATCGTTTGCTTTATTGTAGCTTGTGAAGAGATTGTAATATAACGAAACAATTCTCTCTCAAAAACAAACCATGCCGTTTCTAAATAGTATAAGTTGTGAGAATACGTCCGTTCGATGGAGCTAGTTTTTTTAAATTGTGTTCCGAAGCAGCAAAAAAATATCCGAACTACCAAAAGTATTTAACTTTCTATAGTTCGGACCTAGCATTAACTGAAATATCTATGTCTCACCCTTATTAGTTAGCAGGGCTGTTTGTCAAATGTAATCGTTGCAACAGCATCGTGTAAGTGAATAGACTCTTCATTACGACATGATACAGTAAAGGCTTCTACAAATGGATACTCGTATAAGTCAGCAGCTACTAAGCGGACCATATCTTCAACAAATCGTGGATTTTCATATGCTTGTTCAGTGACCATTTTTTCATCTGGACGTTTAAGAATCGGGTGGATTTTAGCACTTGCGTTTGATTCGATGGCCTCTAATAAAGCATGTTTCCAGTCAATAGCATCATTGATTGAATCAGCTAACCGAACATCTATCGATACGTAGCCACGCTGGTTATGAGCGCTATATTCACTGATTTCTTTTGAACAAGGACAGAGTGTTTTTACAACAGCTGTTAATCCAACTTCAAACGTCACACCAGCTTCTTTTGTGTAAGAAACTTTCAAACGAGCTTCAGAATGGTTAAGACCTGATAATCCTGAAGAAGGTGCTACTTGGTCATAAAACCATGGAAATGAAATCTCTACTTTAGCATCAGGGATACGTAGGCGATCAGAGAGTTCCGTTACAAATGAAGTAAGGGAAGCAAACGTTAAATTCAACTCACTGCGCTTGCGATACTCTTCTAAAAGTTCCGTAAAGCGACTCATGTTTGTGCCTTTTGAATCCTTCGGAATAGAAGAAGTGAGAGTGAAAGTAGCGATTGTAGGCGTAGCTCCACCTGGGGCATATATGTTTACAGGTATTTTAACGTTGGAAACACCAACCGCTTGAATATCAAATAAAAAATCTTTCTTTTTATTTTGTAAATCAGCCATTTCTTCTTTTTTAGTGGGCTTTGTTTTTGGGCCAGGATCTACTGAACCGAATAGTTTATGGCGTTCTTGCTTTGAAGGTAAGTTTATTGTTGTCATCGTTGTCATGGCTCTTTCTCCTTTCACCTAAGAGAAGGTGGTCGCTAAAAATATGAATCTGGAAAAATTTTAACCTACTTTGTTCTTTTCTTGCAATGATTAATTTAGGAAAATGGAGTGCTCTGTGCCAAACAGGCATAAAGTTGCTCTATTTCTCATAAGGTGAACATAACATGAAAGTAGGACAAAGTATAGAAGGGTTATCTAAAGAAATTGATAATTAGATTGTTGTCATACATGTAGGTAGGACAAGAATTGAGGAGATTAGTAGATGAATACTTTTCTAAAAGGAACATTTATCTTAGCAGGAGCTGCTTTTGCAGGGGAGCTCATTGAATTTTTAGTGAATATGGTATTAGCACGAGAGCTTGGCAAAGAGGGAATGGGGATGTATATGACGGTTCTCCCTATTATTTTTCTCGTTGCCACAGTAGCAAATTTAGAGCTGCCGATTTCTATTTCAAAGTTTATTGCAGAACATAATCGACATGAGCATCGCAATATGATGAAGCATGCCACCACGTTTGCAACGGTATTAAGCCTCGTTATTTTTTTCGTCACGTTTGGTGTTGTTTCTTTTTTTCCTTTCTTTACACATTACCATCCCTACTTAAAGTGGGCCGTATTAATCTTTATTCCAATTGTCTCTTTCTCGGCCGTATTGAGGGGATATTTTACCGGAAAAAACAGTATGTCAACCATTGCGGTTTCAAACTTTATCCGAAAAGCCTTTCAATTAACAATCTTATTTGTTATTTTTCAAATGTTTCAGTTTACAGATGTGAAAACTTCTCTGTTCATTGCTATCTGTACCTTAATTGGAACAGAAGCTGTTATCTTACTTTATTTTTTTATCACGTATGTGACTCAATTGAACGTCATTACAAGAGGGCATAGAGCACAATTAACCTCTCAAGATGTTCGAAAGAAGCTACTGAGCGTTTCGTTGCCAACAACTGGTTTGCGCTTGTTTAATGCGATTTGTAATGCTATCCAGCCATTTTTGATTAAGCATGCTCTTATTTTGTCAGGGATGACGCTTAGCGGTGCAACGCAGCACTTTGGGATGCTCACAGGAGTAGCGATGAGCATTGGGTTTTTTCCAGCATTTTTTGCTCATTCTCTTTTAGTAGCTCTTATTCCTGCGGTATCTGAAGCACACGCAAAGGATCAAGAAAAGCAATTGCAAAAGCTGCTTCTCCAAAGTATGCAGCTTACGTTTATTTACGGTATTCCATCTGTTTTGGTTATGTATATTTTTGCGGAGCCATTAACGAGCTTATTCTTTCATTCCACAGAAGCTGTTTTTTATCTGCAGGCACTGTGGCCATATTTTCTGTTTCATTTCTTTGCCATTCCGCTTCAAGCCTACTTAATTGGGTTAGGGTACGTGAAAGATGCGCTATTTCATACGATTTGGTCTCACGTTGTTTCCTTTTCACTTATGTTTGTACTCGGTTCGCAGCCAACGATTGGCATGACAGGAGTTATTATCGGTATGAATGCTGGTATCGTTGTATTGACGCTTTTACACTACGTCACAATCTGTCGAGTCATTAACGTTTCGTTTTTTTCGCTTAAAAAACATAAAACAATTTTATAAAAAATGAGGGTGGGACATAACAAAACAAATTTTCAAAAAAGACGAACAATCCCTTTTCTCACCTCTTTACGTTGTCAGAACACGTTCGTTCCATTGCGCTACAGCCACTCGCTTTCCGCGGGGAGGAACGTGAGCTTCCTCGCTGGGCTGCGGGACCTCAGGTTTCCCTCTCTTTCCCGCAGGAGTCGAGTATCCTACGATCCATTCCACCCTGTTTCCAACATTGTTTGCACAATCAAAAAAACCTGAACGATTGAAAGTGAGGAGCTCTCAACCGTTCAGGTTTAACATTGGCTGAATTACTGATGTCCCAGCCTCTTTTAGATTTACCAACTATCCATAATAGATTTAAATAATTTAGCAGGGTCTTCGCCACCACCGCTTGTTAATTTCTTTCTTTTCTTATCAGTTTTCTGTTTTTCAAACCCTGTATGAATAGAGATGACAGCTTCGTCCGTATAGCCAACAAACCAAGCGTCTCCATAATCTTGGGTTGTACCAGTTTTACCAGCGGCATCCTTAGAAGAACGAGCGTTAGCTCCTGTACCATAGCTTTTTTCAATAACATCTTCAAGCATGGACGTCATTGTATCCGCGTTTTGTGGACTCATGACTTCTTCTGTTTCAATCTCTGGTTCTTGTTCTTCGCCACCGCGCATTTGAATCTTTTTAATCGCATAAGGCTTCGTCATTTTCCCTTCGTTTGCAAAGACTGAGTAGCCTTGCGCTAATTGAAGAGGAGAGAAAGTCGTTGTGGTTCCTCCTAAAGCTAGCGATAAGTTTCGATCTTTATCAGTTAAAGGAAGTCCAGCTTTTTCCATAAAGTCGAACGAATCTCTAAAGCCAATGTCGTTTAAAAGCGATACGGCTGTTGTATTGACTGAACGAGCAATGGCTTCTCGCATCGGTATTTCTCCAAGATAGCGACCGCTTGCATTTTGAGGCTTATAGCCATTAAAGTCTACCGGCTCATCCACAAGAGTAGTTGTTGGGCTGTAGTCGCCAGTTTCAAGCGCAGGCCCATAAACAGCAAGGGGCTTAATAGCTGATCCAGGCTGGTAACCGATTGTAGCTCGGTTTAGTCCGTTTGTTTGATAATTTCGCCCACCGTAAATAGCTGATATACCGCCTGTTTTTGGATTGATAGCGGCGATTCCAACTTCTACTTTGTGTGATGCCGTATCGTCTGCAAACACGTGATTAGTTACGGAGCGATTAATGGATTCCTGTAGAAGTGGGTCGAAATCAGTATAAATTTCGTAGCCGCCTTTGTATAAATCTTCTGCCGTAACACCGTACGTTTTCTCAGCTTCACGAACAACATAGTCTACGAAAGCTTGATGACTATTTCGTTGCTTAAACGTTACGTCAGGCTTGACAATTCGTTCATTGATAGCTTGATTATACTCATCTTGCGTAATGACTTCTTGGTCTAACATAAGCTGGAGAACGACGTTTCGACGCTTGGTTGCTTCTTCTGTGCTACTAGCAGGTGAGTATGTGCTTGGCGCTTTTGGAAGTCCAGCTAGCAGTGCCGCTTCACCAACACTTAATTGGGATACGTCTTTGTTAAAGTAAAGCTGAGATGCGGCTCCAATACCATATACGCCGCTACCAAAATATATTTGATTCATATATAGTTCTAAAATTTGATCTTTTGAAAACTGCTTTTCAAGTCCGATTGATAAAAGCATTTCGTCAAACTTGCGCTTAAACGTTTTATCGTTAGATAGATATAAGTTTCGTGCAAGTTGTTGGGTGATAGTACTTGCACCCTCAGCTTTGCTCATCGTGATGACATTTTTAAACACAGCACGCGCAATTCCCTGCATGTCAATTCCAAAATGGTCATAAAAGCGACGGTCTTCTGTTGCAACAAATGCCATTTTGACATGATCAGGCACTTCGTCAATGGACACATTTTGTCTTGGAACCGTCTTATATAATTCATCAAGTGGTCGATTATTTTTGTCGTAAATGACAGTGCTTTGTACAGCCTGCAGCTTGCTGTATGATAAGCTAGCTGTTTGTTCAAATTGCTTTAACACATAAGTGACACCAAGAAGGATCACTAGAATAACGGTTAAAACAGCGAGAATAAATTTTCTCATGGTTTCTCACTCCACACTAATTAATAATTCCGTGTTCAATAAGATAGAGCTTTAACTTCTATCCTTATGGTAAGTTAGCACATAGAGTGTAAGCATGAAGAGAAAGGGTTTTTGATAACCTTAATCATGGCATGTCCTTTATGTAGCTTATTGACAACGGTGGTTGTTTGTTTCACTAGAGATGGTTTAACTAGTTACTCTTTTTAATTGTTAAGGTTGGTTTACACTTGTACGCATACTTATTGAAGAGGTTGCCTATACTTATCGGCATAATCTTATTCAATAGTACAGTCTTCTACAACAAAAGAAGTTAAATTTTTCTTGTTTACAACAAACTTAAACAAGACGGATACATCTTGCATTTAGTGTACCCATAAATTTTGGTTTGTCAAATAAAACAATATCTAATTACGCTAGGTATTGCTTCTTCATGCGTTATTTTAAATAGTAAAAGTAATCGTTCAACACTAGGTCATTTACTACTATCGGTACAATATAGAAAATATTAACAAGAGAAAGGGGGTTTATTACAAAAAGCTGTGAAATGTTGAGCAACAGTAAAATTAAAAGATAAGAGAAAACCTTGTAATGAATAATTAGTCATGCGATGTATGGACTATTCAATGCATAATTGATAAGAATTTGCCGTTTTAAGTGCTTGTTAGTATGTTCAATTTATTTAAGGTTGTGTATTGAGCAACACCTTTACATTTATAAGAAGAGTTCGTATAATAATAAATATCTTTAATTCGAGATATTTATATGCAGAGGAGTGAAGAGAGAGATGAAACATATCTTTAAACAAGGAATAAATAGTAAAAAGCCAGTTTTGCTAATGCTTCACGGAACGGGTGGAACAGAAGAGGATTTGTTGCCAATTGCAGAAATGATTGACCCTGAAGCGTCTGTGTTATCGGTTAGAGGGAGCGTATTAGAACAAGGGATGCCGAGATTTTTTAAGCGTTTAAGAGAGGGTGTTTTTGATATAGAAGATTTAGCAGTTCGAACAAAAGAGCTAAATAATTTCTTAGACGAAGCAGCTGAAGAATATGCCTTTGATAGGAAGAATATTATAGCAATTGGTTATTCAAACGGTGCTAATATTGCGGGGAGCTTACTGTTTCACTATGAACAGTCATTAAAAGGTGCAGTGCTTTTCCACCCGATGGTACCAAGAAGAGATATTAAAGTACCTAATGCACAAGGTATTCCGATTTTTATTGGTGCAGGAGTAAACGACCCAATTTGTCCAGCGGACGAAACGAAAGAATTAACAACACTTCTTCAAGGTGCAGGAGCTACTGTCGACGTTCACTGGGAGTCTTTTGGTCATCAGCTTACGCGAACAGAAGTAGAAGCGGCAAAAGCATGGTATAGACGCATTCATGAAAGTAAATAAAAAGAAGCTGAGACGTAACTATTTCAGTTAATGATAAATCCGAACTAGTAAGAGTTAGCTCTTTTATGGTTCGGATTTTTTGTTGATTCGTCTTTAAGAAGAGCTCATTTAGTTATATCCCATCCTTTTTTTGAGTTGCACAGTACTATCAAGCTTGTTAGGATGAAAATGTTTAAAAAATGAAACAAAAGACTTAAAAAAACGTTATAATGAAAGAATATTAAGGATGAGGTAATTTGGAATGATTGTAATAAAATGGTTTTTGGTTGTTTCATTAGTAATTGGATTTTGTTGGCTTTTGTATGCAGTATTCCCAACCTATTTATACCGGTGGTTTCATCCAAACGTATATATAAATGTAAAGAGAGCTCAATCATTTGCTTTAACATTTGATGATGGGCCTCACAGAGAATATACGGTTCAGATTTTAAATTTGCTAAAAGAACATGAAATGAAAGCAACTTTTTTTGTAGTAGGGTCAATTGCAGAAGAACAACCCGATCTACTTAAACGAATGGTCATGGAAGGGCATGAAATTGGTATCCATCATTATAATCATGTAAGTGCCTGGTTTTTAACACCAGGTCGATTAAAGAAAGAAATTCAAATGTGTAAAGATGTTATTATAGAAGCAGCTGGAGTAGAGCCCATATTTTATCGTCCGCCATGGGGGCACTTGAATTTATTTAGCATTTGGTGTGCAAGACCTTACCATACAATTATTTGGTCTAATATATTTGGAGATTGGTCGCTTAAGAAAACAAAAAGAGCATTAGAAGCTGAGATGAAGAGTAAATTAAAACGTGGCGCAGTCTATGTGTTGCATGATAATGGAGAAACAAAAGGAGCAGATGAAAAAGCACCAGAGCATACAATTGGTGCTTTGAGAGAATTCATTCCATATGCCAAGCAGCACAAGATGAATAGTAAGACGCTCTCTGAATTACAAAAGGAAGGAACAAGCACGTGGAATTAACAATGGTGTCACATTATATTAATGCATTTGGTTATACCACAATATTTTTAATTTTATTTTGCGGGATTGTTGGTATTCCAGCTCCTGAAGAGTCATTCTTAATTATTCTTGGAATGTTTATTGCAAAAGGCCAGCTGTTGTTGTATTCATCAACAATCTATGCCTGCCTAGGTGTTATCGTTGGTATGCTGGTAGCTTATGCGCTGGGTAGATATGCAGGAGTCCCATTCTTTAGTAAGTATGGAAAGTATGTTGGACTAACTGAACCAAAATTAAAAGCTGCTCGTGAGAAGTTTCATAAGCATGGAAAGTGGACAATTTTATTTGGCTTATTTGTTCCTGGTCTTCGGCAAATTAGCCCGTACCTTGCAGGAATTAGTCATTATCCTTTTTTATTATATGTTTGTTTTTCCGTAATAGGCGGAATTGTATGGGTACTATCTTTTTTATTACTAGGCTATTTTGTTGGAGATCAAGTTCATATTTCAATTATTGTCGGGGGAGCCATTTTATTTTTTGTTGTTTACGTTATACTACAGCTGCGAAAAAAGCGAAGCACCCGCTTTAAAGGGAGTGATCATTCATGAAAAAGATTTTATTTTTGCCCTTGTTTAAGAGGGCATCTGGACATCATCAGGTAGCGGATGCTGTAATGGAAATAATCGTGGCAAATTATAAGCAAATTTCTGTGAAAAAGATTGATTGCCTAAGTTACTGGAGCAAACCTCTTGAACAGTTAATTTCATCTTTATATATGAAATGGATTTCTATGTTTCCAAAGCAGTTTGAGAAATTTTATCACGAACACGTCTATAAAGTGGAGAATCATACATGTGATGATTTTGTTGTTAAGAGCTGGCCGATTATTGAATACAATATGAAGCGGTTAGTTGAGTCTGAGAAGCCAGACGTTATTGTTTGCACTCACAGCTTTCCTTCGCGTGTCATTAGCGGATTGAAAGAAAAAGGAATCATTGATACACCCCTTGTTAATATCTATACTGACTTTTTAGTAAGCGATGTGTGGGGGAAAAATGGTGTAGATATTCATTGTGTACCTGATAAGGAAACAAAAAACTTTTTACAAAGTATTCACGATGTGCCTGCTCGTAACATTTATGTGACTGGAATTCCAGTTCATGCTGCTTTTACGAATAAACGAATAGACTTAAAATCTGAAAAGATGATTCTAATAGCTGGAGGGAATGCGGGGCTTGGTAATGTAAAACAAATGCTTAGCTCTGTTCCCTACGATAGTATTTATCAATATGTGGTACTATGCGGAAACAACAAAAAGCTATTTCAAGAGCTCGTAAAGTTAAATCATCCAAGCATTACACCCCTTCCGTATATTGCTTGCAGAAAAAGAATGAATTGCTTATATGAACAAGCTAGTGCAGTTGTGACAAAAGCGGGTGGTGTTACCATTAGTGAAGCTTTACGTAAACGCCTACCGATTTTTATTCATTCTTCACTTCCAGGACAAGAACAAGTTAATATTCAAACGTTAAAAAGAAAGGGTTTATTGATGCCTCTTAACAAAGCACAGCTGCTTGAAGATCAGTTGGTGGAAGTGCTTGAAAATGATGTGCAGCGCAACCGGCTACTACGAAGAATGGATGAATACATTGAAAGCATTGAGTACTCGGTTTCTGACGTATTGGCGAACCAGTTTCATCTATATGAATACGAAACAACAAAGAGTCGGTTATAAAGCAGAAAAATATTGAAAAAAGAAAATGTTCGTTATACTAAGAAGCGAATGAATTAAAATGAAAAAGGAGTTCTGAAAAATGAACGAAGTTATTGAAACAATTTTAAGTCATCGCTCTGTTAGAAAATACCAGGATAAACCTTTAACGAATGAGCAAATTCATAAGATCGTAGAAAGTGCTCAAGCAGCATCCACATCAAGCTATATACAGGCATATTCAATTATTGGAGTTAAAAATCAACAAACCAAGAATCGCTTAGCTGAATTAGCGGGTAATCAACCGTATGTTGCTCAAAATGGTCACTTGCTTATTTTTTGTGCAGACCTGCATAGGCATGATGTTATTGCTCAAATAGAAGGTAAAGATTTATCTGAGTCCCTTGAAAGTGCCGAAAAATTCATGGTTGCTTTAATAGACGCAGCTTTAGCAGCTCAAAATGCTTCGGTTGCTGCGGAGTCAATGGGCCTTGGAATTTGTTATATTGGCGGTCTTCGAAATCAACTTCAAGACGTTCAAGAATTATTAAAGCTACCTGGTCGCGTACTGCCTCTATTCGGTTTAACGATTGGATACCCGGCTGCTGATACGGATAAAAAGCCTCGTTTACCTCAAGCTAATGTGTATCATGAAGAAGTATACGAGCAAGATCAAAATAAGTTTATTGAAGAATTAAAAGCCTATGATGAACAAATTTCTTCTTATTATAATGAGCGTACGAATGGAAAAAGAAACGATACGTGGACTGGTCAAATGGCTCATATGCTATCGAACCCAACGCGTATGTATATGAAAGAGTACGTAGAGAAGCAAGGCTTTAATAAAAAATAAATAACCAGTTATATGCAATTGATGAAATGCACCCTAGTTGTTAGAGATTTCTAGCAATTAGGGTGCATTTTTTATGAATAAAAAGGAATAGGAGGGTTTGTTTGTAAAAAACAACAAATAAATAGAAAGTGTTGAAGCATATGGACAAATTATCAGAAATATTACAGTTTCATGTTAAAAAAGCGTTATTTTTGTAATGGAAGTTGAATGTTCCTGTAATGGCTGTGCAATCTCTAGGTGATATCATTCAATCATTGAGTAAATAAGGAGGTATTCGTAAATGAAGAAATTTATATTTACTCTAGGAACAACAGCAATCCTTTCAGCAGGATTTGCAGGTGGAGCATCTGCAAGTGGAAACGACACGTATCAAGTCCAAAAAGGTGATACGTTATGGAGCATCGCTCAAAACCACGATGTGAGCGTTGACGAATTAAAAGATGCAAATAACTTAACATCAACGATTATTCATCCAGAACAAAATTTAAATGTATCAATCATAAAAGAAATTACACATAAAGTTGAGCGCGGCGATACATTATGGTCAATCAGCCAAAAGTATGGCGTAACAGTAGAGCAAATTAAAGCTTGGAACGGATTAGGAAATGATCTTATCATTCCAGGTCAGGTCTTTGCTATTGAAACAAGTGGAGGTTCACAAGCTGTAGCACAACCAGCTCCAGCACCAAAAGCTGAACCAGTGCAAGAAGCTGCGCCGGCGCCTAAAGAAGAACCAGCCGAACAACCGGCACCAGAAGCTGAACAAAAACAAGAGCCAGCTCAGGAAGCTGCTGCACCAGCCCCACAACCTGAGCCAGCTAAAGAAGAACAACCTGCTGAACAATCACAACAGAGCGGTAAGCAGTTAACAGTTGAAGCAACTGCGTATACAGCTAGCTGTGAAGGATGTAGCGGTGTAACTGCTACGGGAGTAGATTTGAAAGCAAATCCAAACCAAAAAGTAATTGCTGTAGATCCTAGCGTAATCCCATTAGGTTCAAAAGTATATGTTGAAGGCTATGGAGAAGCAATCGCTGCTGATACTGGCGGAGCGATTAAAGGTAATAAAATCGACGTATTTGTTCCTGCACAAGCTGATGCAGAGCAATGGGGTCGTAAAACAGTTAACATTACAGTATTAGATTAATAGTGTATAAGAAAAAAGAGATGTCTGATTTCAGGCATCTCTTTTTTATGATTACATACAGAAAACGAATAATCTACAAAAAAACACCTTTAATGTTAGCGCTTTCTGGGAAAGGTTTCAAAAAATACCTTGATTTTGTCAGAAAATTTATTATAATTAGAAATATCATCGGATGTGAGGAAAAATAACATGATGATGTGAAGGGAGGTTTATACATAAAAAGCTTCTCATGGCGGTGAGAAGCTTGAATTGGGCATAACAAATTGGGGTATGTATGCCTAATTCTAATTATAACACAAATAATTAGAATGTGATAAGGAGTGGCACAATTGAAACCAATCAGTTGGAAAACAGTTTTATCAGCTATAGCAGTCTCAACGCTTGTTCTTGCAGGTTGCGGGAAAACAACTAGTACAGAAGGGCAAAAAGCGATGATAGATACATCTGGGGACACTGTGAAAGTGGGGGTTTTACATTCACTAAGTGGAACCATGTCTATTAGTGAAGTTTCATTGCGCGATGCAGAATTGATGGCCATTGATGAAATAAATGCATCAGGAGGAGTGCTTGGTAAAAAAATTGAGCCTGTAATTGAAGATGGAGCTTCTGATTGGCCTACGTTTGCTGAAAAGGCAAAAAAACTTTTGCAAAAAGATCAAGTAGCAACAATCTTTGGAGGATGGACGTCAGCGAGTCGTAAAGCGATGCTGCCTGTAGTTGAACAAAATAACGGCTTGTTATGGTACCCAGTCCAATATGAAGGAATGGAGTCATCACCTAACATATTCTATACGGGCGCCACAACTAACCAGCAAATTGTACCTGCTGTCACATGGTTGCTTGAAAATAAAGGAAAAAAAGTTTTTCTAATAGGTTCAGACTATGTGTTTCCACGAACAGCTAACAAAGTCATTAAATCTCAGTTGAAAGCAGAAGGGGGCGCGTTAGCTGGGGAAGAATATACACCTCTTGGGCACACAGATTATAGCACGCTAATTAGTAAAATTAAAGACGCGAAGCCTGATGTAATATTCAATACATTAAACGGTGACAGTAATGTTGCTTTCTTTAAACAATTAAAAGATGTTGGTATTACTTCTGCTGATATTCCGGTACTATCTGTAAGCGTAGCAGAAGAAGAGATAAGAGGAATTGGTGCCTCTGTATTAGAGGGGCATTATGCATCTTGGAATTACTATCAAACAACAGACACTCCCGAAAATGAAGAATTTGTAGCAAACTATAAAAAGAAATACGGAGATGACCGCGTAACTGGTGACCCAATAGAAGCTGCCTATACAGCAGTATATTTATGGGCCAAAGCGGTGGAGAAAGCAGGAAGCTTTGAGATTGATAAAGTGAAGAAAGCAGCTGATGGAATTGAATTTAATGCGCCGAGTGGAGTAGTGAAAATAGAAGGAGCTAATCAGCATATCTGGAAAACAGCTCGAATCGGTCAAGTGCAAGCTGACGGTCAGTTTAAAGAAGTATGGAAATCCGGTGAATCGATTAAGCCTGATCCATACCTTGAAAGCTATGAATGGGGAGCTTCACTCAGCAATAAAAAATAGTGATTACTAAGCTTTCAAAAGATAAGATGTGCTAAGTATACATCTTATCTTTTGAAGATAGAGAGGAGTCATTTTATTGTCCATTTTTATTACACAGCTCTTTAATGGATTAAGTTTAGGGTCAATCATGCTTCTTATTGCGTTAGGACTTGCGATTACGTTTGGACTAATGAATGTAATTAATATGGCGCATGGCGAATTAATTATGGTGGGTGCCTACACTACTTATGTGGTACAACAAATTGTTTCTTCATATTTACCTCAGCAAATGCTTGCTTATTATTTTATTCTAGCAATTCCTTTAGCATTTTTAATCAGCGCAGTATTAGGAATAATCATTGAAAAGACCGTCATTCGTTTTTTGTATGATCGTCCGTTAGATAGTTTGCTAGCCACGTGGGGAGTGAGTTTAATTTTACAACAAGCGGCTCGTTCTATATTTGGAGCGCCGAATGTAGCAGTTAAGACACCCGATTGGCTAGACGGTGGATTTAGTATTCTTGGGGCAACTCTTCCGTATAAAAGGCTTTTTATTTTAGCATTAGCTGTTTTTAGCATAGTTGGCCTTTCTTATTTCCTTTATAAAACAGCAATTGGTCGAAAAATGAAAGCCGTTATGCTTAATCGAGAAATGGCTTCTTGCTTAGGGGTTTCAACCAAGAAGGTAGATAGCTATGCCTTTGCGTTAGGTTCAGGTTTTGCGGGCCTTGCAGGTTGCGCACTCACAGTTATTGGACCAATTGGACCTTCAATTGGTACCAACTATATTATTGATGCGTTTATGATTGTAATATTAGGTGGGATTGGCAAGCTGACAGGAACAGTGATTGGCGCCTTAGGAATTGGGATTTTAAGTACAACGATTGAATATACAACGAGCGCCACCATTGCAAAAGTAATTGTGTTTGCACTAATTATTGCATTTTTACAATGGAAGCCGTCTGGCCTTGTAAGTATGCGAACACGCTCATTGGATTAAAGGAGGATTATCCATGAAATTTAATCGCACATATGCTATATATATCGTTGTACTTATTGGCTTTCTAGTAGCACCACTTTTCCTGCAAGAGTTTCGTTTGGGTTTATTAGCGAAGTTTTTATGCTATGCCATTGTGGCAATAGGAATTTCTTTAATATGGGGCTATACAGGTATTTTAAGCTTAGGGCATGGCGTGTTTTTTGGACTAGGAGCTTATTGCATGGGCATGTATCTAAAGCTAGAAGGTTCGACTACTGGTCTTCCAGATTTTATGGAGTGGAGTGGCGTTACGACTCTTCCTGCTTTTTGGAAGCCGTTTACGAACCCCGTATTTGCAATTGGTGCAGGGATCATAGTACCAATGCTGTTAGCAACAGTTCTTGGTTACTTTACGTTTAAAAATCGCATCCGTGGGGTTTATTTTTCGTTAATTTCTCAAGCAATTGTTGTCGTTGTAGTCACTTTATTTATTGGAAAACAAGATTTAACAGGAGGAACAAATGGTCTTACCAGCTTTTATACATTTTTGGGGATGTCATTAGCGGATTCTTTTGTTCAACAAATTCTTTACTTTGTCACAGTAGGTGTATTGGCAATTGTTTTTGCACTTTCCATCTGGCTAACTAAAAGTAGAGCTGGGAAAGTATTAATGGCTATACGAGATGGTGAAAACCGCGTTCGTTTTCTAGGTTTTAATCCAACTTCTTATAAAGTGTTTGTATATTCTTTATCAGCTGCTTTTGCTGGTGTAGCAGGTATGTTGTTTGTTCTTCAGGTAGGGATTATTTCACCTGCAATGATGGGCATAACGCCATCTATCGAAATGGTTTTATGGGTAGCGATTGGAGGGCGACATTCTCTTCTTGGTGCTGTGTTTGGTGCTATCTTTACAAATGGTGCGAAAAGTTTATTTAGCGAGACATACCCAGATATTTGGCTAATCCTTTTAGGTTTATTGTTTATTGTAGTCGTGTTGTTCTTACCGAATGGTATGGCTGGACTTGTTCAATCAATACAGAACAAATTTAAAAAGCTTAAATCTAGAAAGGAGAAATCTCATGAGCCAGATACTATGGTGCGATAATGTTATGGTTGATTTTGATGGATTCAAAGCCTTGCAGGGTGTGGACTTAATGATTGAACCGAATGAAGTGAGGTTTTTAATTGGTCCTAACGGGGCTGGGAAGACAACAATTTTAGATGTCATCTGTGGGAAAACAAAAGCAACATCTGGAAGAGTTTTGTTTGAAGAGGTGGTTAACCTTGGAAGCCTTCAAGAACATAAAATTGTTCAAAAGGGAATTGCAAGAAAGTTTCAAAACCCTTCTATCTTCTCACAGTTAAGTGTGTTTGAAAATTTGGAACTATCAATCAGGCAAAAAAGAAATCTCACCTCTGTTTTATTTGCCAGAATGACTGGAGAGACAAAAAATCATATTGAAAAAGTACTTGAGCAAATTGGTTTGCAAGACTTCGTATACAAGCAAGCTGGAGAGTTATCACATGGGCAAAAGCAATGGCTAGAGATTGGAATGCAGCTTATGCAAAACCCAAGCTTGTTACTTCTAGATGAGCCCATTGCTGGAATGACTGGGAAAGAACGAGAAAAAACCGGTGAATTAATGCATGAGATCTCCGCGTCATGTTCTGTACTTGTAGTGGAGCACGATATGGATTTTGTCAGAAAGTATTCTAAGCAAGTTACGGTCATGCATGAAGGGAAAATACTTTGCGAAGGTAATATGACAGATGTTCAAGAAAATGAGCACGTTCAAGAAGTATACCTTGGGAGGAGGAAGCAAACATGCTAAATGTAGCAAATCTACAAGCGGGGTATGATGAAACCACGATCTTACGTGACGTTTCAATTAAAGTTGAAAAAGGAAAAATTATTGCAGTTCTTGGGCGTAATGGAGTTGGAAAAACAACGTTAATGAAAACACTAATGGGTTTACTGAAGCCGAGTGCAGGAGATGTTGTTTGGAGAAATCACTCCGTAAAAGGTCTTAGACCAGAGCAGCGAGCAAAAAAAGGGATAGGTTATGTTCCTCAAGGAAGGGATATCTTTTCAACATTAACAGTAGAGGAAAATTTATTGTTAGGTCTTGAAGCGCTTCAAAAAAAACCAAAAAAAGACGTTATTCCATCACATGTGTTTGAGCTGTTTCCAGTTCTTCATGAAATGTTACAGAGGAAAGGAGGTGATTTAAGCGGTGGTCAACAGCAGCAGCTTGCGATTGCCCGTGCTTTAGTAGGAAATCCTGAACTTTTGTTGCTGGATGAACCAATGGAAGGAATACAACCCTCTATTGTTCAGCTTATTGAAAGGGTCATTATTAAAATTGCTAGAGAACAAGGTGTTGGCATCGTTTTAGTAGAGCATAACGTAGATTTAGCACTAGCTTGTTCGGACTTTTTTTACATTTTAGATCATGGTCGAATTGTTGCACAAGGAGATTCAAAAAATGTGAACTTAGAAGCTATTCAAAAGCATTTAGTAGTATAGAAAGGGAGGTTTAAATGAAACTCACACAACGAGAGCAAGAAAAACTTATGGTGGTTGTCGCTGCAGACCTTGCGAGGCGTAGGCAAAAGCGGGGGCTAAAACTGAACTATCCAGAAGCAGTTGCCGTTATTACATATGAAATAACAGAAGGCGCCAGAGATGGTCGAACTGTTGCCGAATTAATGCAGCTCGGAACACAAATCTTGTCACGAGATGATGTAATGGAAGGTATTCCTGAAATGATTCATGATATTCAAGTAGAAGCAACGTTTCCAGATGGAACAAAACTTGTGACGATACATGATCCAATTCGATAGGGGGGAGAAGAAGTGATTCCCGGAGAATACAAGTTACGTAAAGATGAAATTGTTTGTAACAAAGATAAGGGTATAGTCGAGATGTTAGTAACCAACCGAGGTGATCGTCCTATTCAAGTGGGATCTCATTTTCATTTCTATGAAGTTAATTACGGATTAGAGTTTAACCGCAAAGAAGCGTTTGGCTATCACTTGAATATTCCTGCTGGTACGGCCGTTCGCTTTGAACCAGGTGATCCTAAAAATGTACAGCTTGTACCCTTTTCAGGATCACAGCATGTATATGGATTAAATAATAAAACAAATGGACCCACGGGCCAGCTAAAAGAGGAGTAGGTCGAACATGAGCTTTAAAATGTCAAGAAAACAGTATGCAGATATGTTTGGGCCGACGGTTGGAGATGCTGTAAGGCTAGCGGATACCGACCTTTTTATTGAAATTGAACAGGACTTTACAACCTATGGTGATGAAGTGAAGTTTGGGGGAGGAAAAGTCATCCGTGATGGGATGGGACAGCATCCTCTTGCGACAAGAAGTGAAGCAGCAGATCTTGTTTTTACGAATGCCATCATCATGGATTATACGGGGATATACAAAGCAGATATTGGTGTAAAAGATGGCATGATTCAAACCATTGGAAAAGCGGGAAATCCATTATTAATGGATGATGTTGATCTTGTTATTGGGGCTAGTACAGAAATTATTGCTGCGGAAGGAAAAATTGTGACGGCTGGAGGAATTGATGCGCACATTCACTTTATCTGTCCACAACAAATTGAAACCGCCTTATCGTCTGGAGTAACAACAATGATTGGAGGAGGGACAGGTCCTGCAACGGGAACAAACGCGACGACGTGTACACCTGGAGCGTGGTATATCGAGCGGATGCTAGAAGCAGCTGAGGCTTTTTCCATGAATTTAGGCTTTTTAGGTAAAGGGAATGCATCAGCAAAAACGCCTCTTATCGAACAAATTGAGGCTGGAGCGATTGGCCTTAAGCTTCATGAAGATTGGGGTACCACCGCATCAGCAATCGATACAAGTCTGCAAGTTGCGGATGAATATGATGTACAGATTGCGATTCACACAGATACGCTAAATGAAGGTGGGTTTGTCGAAGATACGATGAGAGCAATTGGAAATCGTGTTATTCATACGTATCATACGGAAGGAGCAGGTGGTGGACATGCACCTGACATTATGAAGATGGCAAGCTTTAAGAACATTCTGCCGTCATCAACGAATCCAACTAGACCGTATACGATTAACACTCTAGAAGAACATTTAGATATGCTGATGGTTTGTCATCACCTAGATCCTTCTGTACCAGAAGATATTGCATTTGCAGATTCCCGTATTCGTAAAGAAACGATTGCAGCTGAAGATATTCTGCATGACCTTGGAGTTTTTAGCATGATCTCTTCTGATTCGCAAGCAATGGGTCGTGTTGGTGAAGTGATTACGAGAACGTGGCAAACAGCAGATAAGATGAAAAAGCAAAGAGGAAAACTAAAAGGTGATAACGGTATTGGTGATAATGAACGGATTAAGCGATATATCGCAAAATATACAATTAATCCAGCTATCACCCACGGCATTTCAGAATACGTAGGTTCAGTAGAAGTTGGTAAGCTTGCAGACTTAGTCGTTTGGGATCCAGCGTTTTTTGGTGTAAAGCCAGAGTTGATTATTAAAGGCGGAATGATTGCTCACAGTCAAATGGGTGATCCTAATGCCTCTATACCTACTCCTCAGCCGGTTCTATATCGCCCGATGTTTGCTTCTTTCGGGAAAGCACGCAGTAAAACGTCGATAACATTTATCTCGCAAGCTGCATATAACCGAGGAGTACATCGAACCTTGGGATTGGAGAAACGGATTAAGCCTGTAAAAGGGATTCGTTCACTAAGTAAAACGGACATGAAGCTAAATGGTGAAATGCCTAAAATTGATGTGGATCCACAAACGTACGAAGTGCGAGTGGATGATGAATTAATTACGTGTGAGCCAGCAGAAGTATTGCCTATGGCACAACGATACTTTTTATTTTGAGGTGAAAACAAACAATGTTAATCGAGCAAATTGTTGGAAATGTCGCTACGCTAGAAAAGAAAGCGCCACATATTGAAAAAGTGTATTTAGAAAGTGATCATCTATTAAAGCGCGTGCAGCGAGTTGTGACCGATCACGGTAAAGAACTAGGAATTCGTTTGAAAGACAATCGTGAGCTTGTAGATGGTGATGTGCTTTATATGGATGAGAAGAATATGATTGTTATTCAAGTAATAGCAGATGACTTATTAACGATTCAACCCACAAGTATTAAGCAGATGGGGGAGATTGCTCATCAGCTTGGAAACCGGCATCTGCCAGCTCAATTTGAAGAAAACGAAATGCTTGTTCAATATGATTATTTAGTCGAAGAGCTTCTTAACGAGCTAAGCATTCCGTATAAGCGTGAAAAAAGAACGGTTCAAAAAGCATTTAGACATATTGGACATAGTCATGACTAATCAACTGTTAGCGCTTGTACAGCTGTGTGATTCAAACTTTCCATCCGGCGCTTTTTCACATTCATTTGGCATGGAAACCTATATTCAAAAAGAGCGAATTATAAATGCTGTTACGTTTTCAGAAGCTCTTAGTACGTATGTTGAAACACAGCTTACTTATACAGATGGGTTAGCTTGCCGACTGGCATATGAATTTGCTTCAGAAGGGCACCTTCAGAAAATAAAGGAATTAGATCAAGAGCTGTATGCACTGGCGCTAGCAAAAGAAACAAGAGAAGGGACAAGGAGAATTGGTCAGAGAATGGTCAAGCTTTGCGTCGATCTGTTTGGTGGGAAGCTTTTAGAATGCTACGAACAAGAGATTCAGCGGAAGGAGTGTTTTGGTCATCCATCAATTGTTTTTGCCATTATAGCTGAGCAATTACAGGTGTGTAAACAAACAGCTGTTTCTACGCATTTGTACGCCACTGTGTCATCGCTTATTCAAAATGCAGTTCGTGGTATCCCAATTGGACAAACAGATGGTCAACGAATTTCGCTTGCTTTTCATGAGAAAATTGACCAGGCAGTAATGAATATTCTTCAAGCGGATTCAAGTGAGCTTGGTGCAATGATGCCCGGTCTTGAAATCGCTCAAATGCAGCATGAACGTCTGCACGTTCGCTTATTTATGTCTTAATACAAAACGATATAAGGGAGGGAAGCCTTTGTGGCGAAGGCGAAAAAATGAATGCAATGAGAATTGGTATTGGAGGTCCTGTAGGGGCGGGGAAAACGATGCTTGTAGAAAGACTAACGAGAGCACTGCAAAGTGAGCTAAGCATGGCCGTTATTACAAATGATATCTATACAAAAGAAGATGCTCAGTTTTTAGTGAAAAATAGCGTATTACCTCAAGAACGCATCATTGGTGTGGAAACAGGAGGTTGTCCGCATACCGCTATTCGAGAAGATGCTTCTATGAACTTTGCGGCAATCGACGAGCTGGTTGAAAGACATCCTGACGTTGAGCTGATCTTTGTGGAAAGCGGTGGAGATAATTTAGCAGCAACGTTTAGTCCAGAACTTGTCGATTTTTCTATTTATATTATTGACGTCGCTCAGGGTGAAAAGATTCCGCGTAAAGGTGGACAAGGAATGATTAAATCAGACTTGTTTATTATTAATAAGACGGATTTAGCTCCGTATGTTGGTGCAAGCTTAGATGTAATGAAAGAAGATACAATTGCAGCCCGAGGTAAAAAGCCTTTTGTATTTACAAATTTGAAAAAGGATCAAGGACTGGATGAAGTAATTCAGTGGATCAAAAAAGAAGTATTGCTTATCGGCATTAAATCATGAGCTATACAGGCTATTTAAAGCTTGAGTCGCACAAGGTGAAAGGTAAGACGGTTGTTTATAACACATATCATGACGGAGCTTTTAAGGTGGCTCGCCCAATTTACATGGAAGAGCATACCCCAACAATCTACCTTCTACATGTAGGAGGTGGATATGTTGGTGGAGACCGTTATAAAGCGTGTATTACGGCTGAAGAGGGTGCACATTTATGCTTGACGACACAGGCTGCAACAAAAGTATACCGAACGCCAAACGCACCTGTAGTTCAGGAAACAGAGCTGCTCTTAAAAAAAGGAGCAGTGATTGAATACCTTCCAGATCCGCTTATTTTATACGAAGATGCGCAGTTTATACAAGAAACAACTGTACATATGGAAGAGAAAGCAACATTTTTTATCTCTGACGTTATTACGCCAGGCTGGTCACCTAATGGAGAGATATTTAAGTATGATTCACTGCGTTCGAAGCTCAAAGTTTATCAAAACAATCAGTTAATGGTGTTTGACCATTTGTTTTTATCGCCTCATGAAGACATCCATGCGATTATGAAAATGGAGGGCTACACACATTTCGGTTCTTTTTTAGCAGTGGCTGAAGGAATTATCGATTCGGTCATTGATGAATTGTATGATGAAGTAATAAGTGAAGAGCAGCATGGATATATAGGGATTTCAAAATTAGCGATTAATGGATGTGCCATTAGAATTTTGGGAAATGATACAAAAACGCTTGAAAGTATTATTAATAGATGTTTTCAGTTCCTGAGAAAGCGCCTGTTAGGCTTAGAGGTGGTTCATCTTCGTAAATATTAAGAGCTGCCTTTGAGTAATGGTGTTAAGTGAACTTACAGAAAATTACATTTAGGGGTATAAATTTTTCTCCTTTACTAAAACTATTGGTAAATCAATGCGAGGTAGATAAGGATGAAAAAACAATTACCATGCCGAGTGCCCCCTGTATATATTCTAAATTGTGAGAATGAATTTTTTGACTAGGCTAGAAGCGATCTTGTGGAATATTGCCCTACCAGGGTTTAGTCAATTATTAAACAAGCAGTACGTAAAAGGGATTGTGTTTATAGTATTAGAATTTTTAATCAATATGGGCGCACATTTTAACTCTGCAATACAATTAAGTTTTTTAGGTGAAACTGAACAGGCGTTAGCAACTGTAGACATGCAGTGGATTATGTTTTACCCATGCTTGTATTTTTTTGCAATGTGGGATGGTTTTAAAGATGCAGAAGCAGATCCCCCTCCTCTTTACTCGTTTATACCGTTTGCATGCTGTGCTTACTTTGTAACAGTAGGCATCATGTATGCTTCAGTTGTGAAAATTAACGGAGTACTGCTTGGGCCGATTTGGCTACCGATGCTGTCTGTGATTCCAGGACTGATAGTTGGATTGCCGATTCAGCTTTTACTAGCTAAAAAAGCAAATGCTACGCCATAGACATGAAATGAAAGTTAAATTCTTCAGCTTATCTTTCATGTCTATTTTTATGCCAAATATAGATATGGTTGTACATAACATAGTGAAGAATATATTGAAAATAGAGCATTTTCGGTTAATCAAGCCTCGCCAAAGCATATTATGAAATCGCTCCTGTATGCAAGGGAATTGTTAAGAGAAAAAAGGGGTGTGGATTTTTCCACAGGGAAAGGAAGAACATTTAGAGAAGCGACCTCTGCAATTTTCGGACGGCCCATCTTTTATCATGTTAAAAGAAAAGGGTGTACAAGCTATTCCAATTGCATATTACTATAGTTTTCGTCATGATCAGCGTCCAGAGCTATTTATTAAAGTGGGTAAACGTATAGAAGTAAATACAGAAACAAGTCGAAGTGAATTAACTCATAAGCTAGAGCAGGCCGTAACTACTGAGTTAGATAGCATTAAAAGTAAGCTTGTTAGCGAGGACCTTTCAACATTTGACGTGTTTATGACGGGTAGAAAAACGTTGAGCGAGTGGCTAACTTGGTGGAAAGAGAAGGTGAGGCACAAAATCAGTTCTTTTATCGAACGTTTTCATCGTGGAAAGATTATATGAACCCGTCTTTGTTTACGAGCCTTCTTAAAGTGAAGCCATTTGAAACAATTGATTCTTTTCACAGGCGTTTTTTTGAAAATGAAAAAGTGATTAACGCATTCAATCGTTACGCCACGTATATAGGCTCTTCACCATACGTTTCACCTGCTACCTTTTCATTAATTGGTCATTTAGAAATGAACGAAGAAGTTTACTATGTTCAGGGGGGGAACCCTAGAATCGCTGAAGGATTTGCTACGGTATTTCAAAAAGCAGGAGGAACTTTAGTGCTGAATGAACAAGTAGAAAAAGTGCAGGTGAAGAACAAGAAAGCAGTGGGAATTAAGCTTGAGAATGGTGAAAAACTGCCCGCAGACTCAATTATTGTTAATGGTGACCTACTGCAAGCCTACCCGTTTCTGGTAGATGAAGCGAACCGCCCGCATTTTACAAATAAGATGGTTAGTAAATTTGAACCCTCTATTTCAGCTTATGTCATTTTATCTGGAACAAAAAATAGAAACGACTCGCTTATTCATCACCAAGTATACTTTGAAGAAGATTATAAAAGAGAATTCTATGAACTGTTTGAGAAAAAGCAGCTTCCATCAGATCCAACAATCTACATTTGTAATTCTTCTTATACAGATAGAAGCGTAGCGCCTGGTGATAACTTATTTATTCTTGTCAACGCACCAGCAGGAATGAGTAATGATAATGGGTACGAACAAGTTATCTATGAAAAGCTAAAGAGGTTCGATATCGATATTACATCTACCTTATCATGGCAAAAAGTCATTACACCAAGCTGGATTGAAAAGCAATTCGGAGCGTATAAAGGGGCTCTTTACGGTATTAGTGCTAATCGGAAAATGGATAGCTTTCTACGGCCCAGCAACGTGTCCAAAGACGTAAGAGGGCTTTATTTTGTCGGTGGAACAACTCATCCAGGAGGTGGGTCACCAATGGTTACAATCAGTGGTATAAACGTGGCCAACTTAATTTCCACATAATATTTTCATTGTAAATAACTTCATATATTTGATACTATAGGAAAAGGAAACCATTGATAAGAACAGCAGCTTTTTTGTATAAGAAACCATACGGAAAGTTGATTACATAATGAAAAGTGAAAAGGTGATTAAAGCGGTTTATGATTGCATTTACTTGTTTAGTCGTGATCATCAGTATTGTTCGTCCTTATTTTGAAAGTATTATGGTCAGACGAATAATATCTGAAGAGAAAAAAGTTCGATATTATAAAGAACAATCGTTTTTTTATGTTCTTATTTTACTTCTTTACGTAGTCATTATGCTGTACTATGCGCTACCAGTAGAGAAGTGGGGTCTTCAAACGGTATACTTGGATACCATACAGCAAAAGAACATGTTTCCAGCCTGGGTTGAGTACTTATTATTGCTTATCTTTTTAGGGTTTATTGTATTGTCAATTATGCTTCAATGGATGAAAGATCATGGAGAAACGGTATTTATGGAACAGGAGATGCCTACTTCAATTGAGGCAACGGTTCCAAAAACGAAACGAGAACGCAAGTGGTGGCTTACATACAGTGGAACTTCAAGCGTAGTAGAAACGCTGGTATATTTTCCAAGTCTTTATATCTATATTCATGATGTTCTACAAATTCAAAATAGCTGGGTACTAGCCGTTTTAATCGGTTTAGGTTATTTCATGTCACAGTTAGCGTTTCAAAAAGATCGTTTAAGCCTTCAGACATTAGTTGTTGGAGTTGGTTTGGGCGCTATGTATATTATGTCAGATTCGATTGCAATCATTGCATTTTACTACGCATTTAGCTTTTTAGTTTATGACATTTACCAACAAGACCGCAATATACCTATGAAAGCAGGATGAAGAAAAAGGCTGAGACATAAGTAATTCAGCCAATGATATACCTGAACGACTGAGAGTTCATAACTTTTAATCGTTCAGGTTTTTTGGTTGATTGTGAAAACAATGTTGGAAACAGGGTGGAATGGAACGTAGGACACTCGACTCCTGCGGGAAAGAGAGGGAAAACGGAGATCCCGCAGCGCAGCGAGGAAGCTCAGGTTCCTCCCCGCGGAAAGCGAGTGACCGTAGCGCAATGGAACGAACGTGTTCAGACAAACCAAAAAGATTGGAACAGCTATTGTTCGTCTCTTAGAAGCAATCATTTTGATCAGCTAGCTCCTCATGAGATAGCTACATTTGATAAAAATAAGTCGCTGGAAATTTTACATATCTTCTTTAAAGGGATTTCTCCCAATTGATTTTAAAAAAACGAACAAAGATGACTATTCTCATTTTTTTGTTCGTTTTTTTAGTTTTTTGAGGGTTGACACGTGTCTTTATGGAGAATAAGATGGTAGTGTGATAAACGGAAAGTGTATAGTATGCAGTGAACAAAATATGTATAAATATGCAAAAAAGGGGAGTTGCTGCGTAGCAGTTAAGGCGATGGGATACAGCGGGAATATCATTATGAGGAGAGAACAACTATGAAAAAACCATCGTTACTAACGCAGGTTTTAGTAGCATTCGTCGTAGCTGTTGCGCTCGGACTCATCTTTGGAGACAAGATGTCTGTCGTGCAGCCGCTTGGCGATTTGTTTCTAAGGCTCATTAAGTTTATTATGGCGCCTTTGATTTTAACGACGCTCATTGTAGGCGTAACAAGTTTACAAGATACCAAGCAGCTTTTTAGTATGGGAGGGAGAACGATTGTTTTCTACCTCTTTACAACGTTGATTGCTGTGACGATTGGTATCGTATATGCTGTGATTTTATCACCTGGTACAGGAGCTAACGTGTCGTTACAGCAAGGAGCCACTGCGCCGAGTGGAGAAGCACCAACGCTTACGGAGACGTTGTTAAACATGATTCCGGAAAATCCATTTGCAGCGTTAATGGAAGGGAATATCCTACAAATTATCTTTATGGCAATTGCAATTGGTTTAGGGATTTTATTTGTAGGAGAGCCAGCAAAGCCAATTCAAAAGCTATTTGAATCTTTTTCCACAGTCATGTTTAAAATTACAAGTGGTATCATGGTCATTGCACCAATTGGTATCTTTGGAATGGTAGCACCAATTATTGGTGAGTATGGTTTAGCTGTTTTAGCACCTCTCGCTAAGGTGATTATTGCTGTAGCATTAGGTTGTTTAACGCAGCTTCTCGTTGTGTATTCTCTTGCGGTTAAAGGCTTTGCTGGGATGAGTCCACTTACATTTTTAAAAGGAATAGCACCAGCCGGCCTTGTAGCTTTTAGTACAGCAAGTAGTGGTGCAACGCTACCTGTTTCAATGAAAAACGTTCAGGAAAACCTTGGCGTTTCAAAGGAAACAGCAAGCTTTGTTTTACCGTTAGGTGCCACAATGAATATGGACGGTAGTGCGATTTACCAAGGTGTTGCTGCGCTATTTATTGCACAATTTTATGGAATTGATCTCGGTATGAGTGAAATTTTACTAATCATGTTTACAACTACCATTGCATCAATTGGTACTGCGGGCGTGCCAGGTGCAGGGATGATTATGTTAACAATGGTACTAGCAGCCGTCAACCTTCCAGTTGAAGGAATTGCTTTAATTGCAGCAATCGATCGTATTCTTGATATGTTCCGTACGTCGGTTAATATTGTCGGAGATGCTGCAGCTTCTGTTGTTGTAGACTCATATGAGAAGAAATCAAAAGAAAAAGCGAATCAGCAAGCATCGTGAATTTTTGTGCGTACATCCTTATGAAAGGTGAGGATGTACGCATTTTTTTTCATTCCTTGCTATAATGGAAAAAGATTCACGCATACTAAAGTGAATGAGTAATTGATAACGATTTAAAGGAGTTTTTTGATGACAAAAGTAAAGTTAATTTCACATAATGATTTAGATGGGGTAAGCCCAGCTTTATTAGCTCGCTTAGCATTTGGTGATGAGAACCTTGATTACGACACGGTAGGAATCGGACGCATAAACGATACGGTGCTGCATTTTATAGAAGAAGATAATGATGGACAAGACTTATACATAACGGATATTAGCGTAAATGATGAAGTAGCAGCTAAGCTGGATGAACTTGTGAAAAATGGTCAAAAGGTTACGCTTATTGATCATCATATTTCTGCACTTCCTCTTTCTGAAAAATACGATTGGGTCCATGTGATACCAGAAGATAAGAATGGGACGAAAACAGCAGCTACATCGCTTTTTTATACATATCTACTAGAAAACAAGATGTTGGAACGTACGAAGATGCTGGATGAATACGTAGAGCTTGTACGTTTATTCGATACGTGGGATTGGTTTCACGAGAAAAATGAAAAAGCAAAAAGACTTAATCACCTTTACTACTTAATTTCTCATGAAGAGTTTAAAGATACGGTTCACGAAACGCTACAAGCATCTTATACTGGTGCCAGTCAAAGCTTTGAATTTACAGAAAAGCACGCGATTTTACTTGAAGCTGAAGAGAAGCGAATTGAAAAATATATCTATGACAAACAAAAGCAAATGATGCAAGCAGAAGTAGAGATTGCAGAGCAAAAATACAAGGTAGGGATTGTGTTCGCAGATACATATCAGTCAGAGTTGGGAAATGCATTATGCCTAGAGCATGAAGAAATCGACTTTTCAGTAATGGTTGATATGGGAAGGAAAAAGCTAGGGTTTCGAGCAGTGAAAGATAAGATTAATTTAGCTGAAATCGTGGGTCACATTGGTGGTGGAGGCCATCCAAAAGCATCCGGCTGCAAATTAACGAGCGAAACCTTCAAGCTATTTGTAACCGACCACTTGTTTCAACCAGACGAAAAAAGTGAATAAACTAAGTGTAGAGGAGGGATGACTTTGACATTTGAACGTGAGGTTGTTGTGGTAACTGGTGGCGCAAATGGAATTGGAAAAGGTGTGGCAAGCGCCTATGCCAAAAAAGGTGCCAAAGTGATAATCGCAGATATTGATGAAGAACAAGGGGAGAAGCATGCTAAAACGCTGCGTGAAGCAGGTGCACAGGCAATGTTTATTCACACAGATGTAAGAAAAGAAGAGGATGTTATCAACCTCATGAAAGAAACTGTTTCAGCTTATGGTACGATTAACATTCTGGTTAATAATGCTGGAGTAACAAAGTGGAAGTCTCCGTATGAGTTAACGCTAGATGAATGGGATGATATCATAAATCTTAATTTACGAAGCGTATTTTTATGCTCAAGAGAAGCTGCCAAAGTGATGCGAAATAACAAAATAGGTGGTTCAATTGTAAACTTAGCTTCTACGCGTGCCGTTATGTCAGAGCCACACACCGAAGCATACGCTGCTACAAAAGGTGGCATTGTGGCGCTAACGCATGCTCTTGCCATTTCACTTGGACCAGACAAGATTACCGTCAACGCAATTTCTCCTGGCTGGATTGAAACTCAGCAATATGAGGAGCTTCGAGATGTTGATCATGCTCAGCATCCGTCTAACCGAGTTGGCACTCCAGCAGATATTGCAAAAGCGTGCCTTTACCTGACGCATCCAGACAATGATTTTGTAACGGGGACAAACGTAGTTGTCGATGGTGGAATGACGCGCAAGATGATTTATGAACATTAACTAAAGTAAGCAGGCTATAGGCTATACCTATAGCCTGCTATTTTTATTTTGTATAAAAACACAGTTATATGAAAGCGTATTCTTTTTAAAATTTAGAAAAATCAGACTTGATTTACTTATCGAAATCATGTATCGTTATGTTCAATTCCTAATTGAAAAGGAATTAGTGTATAAAGTGAATATGTTCATGCAAAAGGTGCTAAGACACTTGTTTTAGCTTAAAAGGGAAGATCGGTGAAAATCCGACACGGTCGCGCCACTGTAAGGAGGAGCCTATTATCAGTAAACCACTGTTTATGAAACGGGAAGGTGATAATAGGTGATGATTCTAAGTCAGGAGACCTGCCTGTTGTTTGCACTCACAACCTACGCGTAATAGGGAGAGGTGATTAGCTTGGTATTGAAACAAAAGTATATGTTGTTCAATACTTCTTAAAGCTGTCGTCTAACTCTCTTTCCAGAGAGTTTTTTATTGCAGAAAAATAGACGAAACGAGGAGATTGAAATGACAGTGAATACAGCAACAATTGGGTATCCAAGAATCGGTAGAAACAGAGAATGGAAAAAAGCAATTGAAGCTTATTGGAAGCAGGAAACAACGGAAGCAGAGCTGCACAACCAACTTCATGAGTTGTATGTTAATCAGCTTCGTATTCAAAAAGATAAGGGGATTGATTTTGTTTCAGTAGGTGACTTTAGTTATTACGATCACATGCTTGATACGGCGGTTATGTTTAATATTATTCCAGCTCGTTTCAAAAAGCAAAATCTATCCGCTCTTGATACATATTATGCAATGGCAAGAGGGAACAAAGAAGCAGAGGCATGTGAGATGACTAAGTGGTTTAATACCAACTATCACTACATTGTCCCAGAGTTTACTGACGTAACGCCGGCATTGAATGAAAACAGACCATTAGCATATTGGCAAAAAGCAAAGGACGAATTGGCACTTAACGGTAAGCCTCTTCTAATTGGGCCAGCAACCTTTATCTTATTAGGCAAAGGATTTAAACAAGAAGAAGTATCAAGCTTATTTGCTCAATTAACTCCGCTTTATATTCAAGTGATTAAGGAGTTACATGAAGCGGGAGCAGAGTGGATTCAAATTGATGAACCAATTTTTGTAACGAATAAAGCAGAAGGGTACTGGAAGGAGGTTGAGGCATTTTATCAGCGTATTTCAGAGGAAGTACCTGGTGCTAATCTTATCATCCAAACGTATTTTGAAGCATTAGATAATTACCAATCTGTTGTGAACCTTCCTGTGAATGCTTTTGGGTTGGATTTTGTACATGATGAGAGAAAAAATAGTGAAGCGATAAAAGCACACGGTTTTCCAAAAGGGAAAAAGCTTTTTGCAGGCGTTATTGATGGTCGTAACGTGTGGAAAAGTAACTTAATTGAAAAAGCTGCACTTGTAAGTGAATTGCAAAAATTAGTGGGTAAAGAAGAGGTAATTGTTCAGCCATCTAGTACACTGCTTCATGTCCCTGTAACGGTAGAAACTGAACAAGAGCTACCAGCTGATATTCGAGCAGGCTTAAGTTTTGCTGAAGAAAAGCTGACTGAGCTAGAACTTTTAAAGGACCTTTTAAAAGGGGATAGCGAAGCAGTAAAAGCACATCAGCAAGAGATTGAGGCATTTTCGAAGGTTGCAAACCGCGTTCACACGAAAACGAGAGCAGAGCTAGAACAGATTGATGATCAAGCCTTATCTCGTGCTTCTGTGGCTGAGCGCCAGCGTTTGCAAAAAGAAAAGTTTGATTTACCGCTTTTACCAACTACAACAATTGGAAGCTTGCCACAAACAGCAGAGGTTCGTTCGAAGCGCTTAAAATGGAAGCAAGGTCAGTTAACGAACGAACAGTATGAAGCGTTTATAAAAGAAGAAACAAAGCGCTGGATTGAGGTTCAAGAAGAAATTGGTATTGATGTGCTGGTTCACGGTGAGTTTGAACGTACGGATATGGTTGAATTTTTTGGTGAGCGCTTAGGCGGAATGTTAACAACGAAAAACGGTTGGGTTCAATCATATGGTTCACGCTGCGTAAGACCACCTGTTGTATACGGAGATGTCTATTTAGTCGAGCCGATGACGGTTAAAGAAATTGTCTATGCACAAAGTTTAACCGAAAAAGTCGTAAAAGGAATGCTGACGGGGCCAATTACCATCTTAAACTGGTCATTCCCACGTACAGACATCTCGAAGTATGAAAGCATGAATCAAATTGCATTAGCCATTCGAAAAGAAGTTAAAGCGCTTGAAGAAGCCGGTGTTCACATGATACAAGTAGATGAACCTGCGCTGCGAGAAGGATTGCCAATTCGAGCTGAAAAGCAAGCCGCGTATTTAAATGCTACTGTTGAAGCGTTCCGTCTAGCAACAACGGGTGTAGAAGATACAACGCAAATTCATACGCATATGTGCTATTCGAAATTTGATGACATGATTGACACAATCTCTGCACTAGACGCAGATGTCATTTCAATTGAAGCATCCAGAAGTCATGGCAATATTATTTCTTCATTCGAGCAGTATTCATACGATAAAGAAATCGGGCTTGGCATTTACGACATTCATAGCCCTCGTATTCCAAGCTTTGAAGAAATGACAAATAATCTTGACCGTGCTCTTCGCGTGTTAAACCCAGCACAATTTTGGGTTAATCCAGACTGCGGTTTGAAAACACGAAATGAAAAGCAGGTAATCGATGCTTTAACTCAAATGGTAAACGTTACGAAGAAGTATCGTGAAAAGTTAGCAGCAGTCGCACAATAAAATGAAACAAAGAAAACCCCCTTTTATATGGGGGTTCTTTGTTTACGTTATGACAAATTATCTTGTTCCAGCCATTGCTGCGACCATTTTTCAATTTCTATCATAATAGGTTCAAGCGCTTTTCCTTTTTCCGTCAAGGAATACTCGATGCGTACAGGCGTTTCTGGAAAGACCTCACGCTTGACAATCCCTTGTTGTTCAAGGTCTTTCAAGCGTTCTGATAGTACGCGGCCGCTTACTGAAATGGATGATTCGATGGCACAAAAACGCTGGGGTCCAGACAGAAGCTTATAAATAATGAGCCCGGTCCAGCGCTGACTTAAAATCGTCATTGCTTTTTCAAAGCGTGGACATAAGGTTGATTGATTCATTTGTTTCACTCCTATAACACATATTATAGCACAAAGCATTAGGTGCTACACTTCTTAAAACTTCACGACCAAAGAGAAGAACCTTACATAAAGTAAGCGAAAGGAGTATTGAAGTAAAGCTGTTGAGAGAAACTAGTTAATAACCAATTACTTATCTATCTAAAAAACGAAATGGCTTATTCACGATCAAATAGCCAAGTTTTAATAATTGCTGCATACTCACGACCATATGATTGAAGCTTCACGACGTTTGGTGTTTCTGCACCTAATGGGTATACGTTATATCCTTGTCTTTTGGCAATCAGTGATGCGCGGTATAAATGAAACTGGTTGCTGACGAGTACAATATGTTTGTCATTGATATCAATAAGCTTTTTGGTATAGAGAAAGTTTTCATAAGTGGAAGTAGATTGATTTTCTTGTATAATGCGAGCAGAGTCAACGCCGTGATCTACTAAAAAAGTAGACATCGCTTCCGCTTCAGAGATGTCTTCATCATCACCTTGTCCACCTGAGACAATAGCAATAGTTGAAGGATTATCTTCTAGATAACGCAGCGCAGTAATCATGCGCTCTCGTAAACTTAAAGATAGCTCTTTTCCATTTACCTTAGCTCCAAGAATCATAATGTAGTCTGCGTTTTTTGGAGGAGGTGAACTAGCTGCAGAATAAATATGATATGACGCAAACAACACGTATCCAATTAGTAAAGAAGTAAGTACGTAGATAAATTTTCTTTTCATAAGCTACTCCCATCGTTTATTCCTATTTAGTATAATGCAGTAATTGGTATAAAAAGTAGTATTTATTTAATATTTAAGCGGTAAATAGGAAAAAATGTCATGAATTTAGCAAAAGGGATAGCTTCATATGTTTTGGAACGTTATAATCATTATGCACATCTTCTGCAACATTTCAAAGAAGGAGAGAACGAACATGAAGAAAAAAGCCGATTGGCGTTATCGAATCGCACATAAAGAAGCTTTAATCGGTATCGGTCTGGCTCTTTTCCACTTTGCATGGTGGTTTGGTTTTGCGTACGGACTTGGTTCAAAGCCCGTATCAGAGTATACATACATATTGGGGTTTCCGGCCTGGTTTTTTTATAGCTGCATACTTGGAATCCCGCTCATTATTTTACTGGTCTGGATTATTGTTCGCTTTTTCTTTTCAGATCTTCCTTTAGAAGATGAAGAAAGAGGTGAGAGCGAATGAACTGGGCTGTTGTTGTTCCTCTTGTTGTGTTTGTTCTATTAATTTTTGCGATTGGCTTTATTACCGCTAAAAAAACAAGCACGGCAAGTTCATTTATTAATGATTATTTTCTAGGAAGCAGAGAGCTTGGAGGGTTTGTTCTTGCCATGACGATGGTCGCGACGTACGGAAGTGCGAGCAGCTTTATTGGTGGTCCTGGTACAGCATATCAAACCGGACTTGCTTGGGTACTATTGTCCGTGATTCAAGTTGTAACAGGTTACTTTGTTCTCACAACTCTTGGCAAAAAATTCGCCATTGTTTCGCGAAAGATGAATGCCGTTACGCTTGTTGATTTTTTGAAAAAGCGATATGAAAGCAATATTGTTGTGATTGTTTCTGCTGTAAGCATTGTCCTTTTTCTATTTGCTTCTTTAGCTGCTCAGTGGGTTGGAGGAGCTAGATTAATTGAAGGTTTTGTAGGCATTTCATACAAAAGTGCGCTTGTCATCTTTGCAGTCACCGTACTTGTTTATGTATCAATTGGTGGGTTTCGTGCTGTCGTACTAACCGATGCCCTGCAGGGAATTGTAATGCTTGTAGGGACGATTATTTTACTAATTGCTACTATTTATGCTGGCGGCGGTGTCGAAGCAATCATGAAAGACTTAGTGAATGAAAATCCAAATCTTGTGAGCCCGTACGGAGCAGATCGTTCATTAACACCGCTTTATGTGTCATCATTTTGGATTTTAGTTGGAGTAGGAGTTGTGGGACTGCCACAGGTGGCCGTTCGAGCGATGTCTTATAAAAACTCGAAAGCGATGCATCAAGCCATGCTTATCGGTACGGTAGTAGTTGGTGTGATTATGTTAGGGATGCATCTTATTGGTGTGTTTGCTCGTGCTGTAATTCCAGGAATTGAAGTGGGAGACACTGTGATGCCGACGTTAACTCTTGAAGTATTACCACCTTGGTTAGCAGGAGTTGTACTTGCTGCGCCGATGGCAGCCATTATGTCGACGGTAGACTCTATTTTATTAATCATTAGCTCTGCTATTGTAAAAGATTTGTATTTAAACTACGTTAATCCGAAAGCAAAAGAGCAGCAGGTGAAAAGATGGAGCTTCTTAACAACAATGATTATTGGAATTTTAGTATTTTTGTTTGCTATTAACCCACCTGATTTACTCATTTGGTTTAACTTATTTTCATTCGGTGGACTTGAAGCAGTATTTATTTGGCCAATTGTGTTAGGATTATATTGGACAAAAGGAAATAAATATGGAGCAATTTCGGGAATGGTGACGGGGCTTTTAGTGTATATTTTAATTCACACATACGCTCCTAACCCATTTGGCATGCATACGGTTGTGCTTCCCGTTGTTCTGTCTTTATTGGTTTTTGTAACTGCAAGTATAATGACACAATCAAAAACAAAGAACCTACAAGAACAGCTTCGAAAAAAATATTTATAAACGATTATGTTTTAAAAGTGCCTTATGCGTTTAAGGATAATAGAGAAATCGGTGGAAATCCGATGCAGCCCCCGCTACTGTAAGTGTGGATGAACCTGCAACAAACCGCTAGCAATGAGCTAGGAAGGTGCAGAAGTAAAGTGAAGCACAAGCCAGGAGACCTGCTTTTAAACATTAACTCTTATTTTTCGGCGGGGAAAATAGGTGACGTGCACATCAAAAGAATGAAGATGTTGTCATGAAGCCTTGGTTTTTAGCCAAGGCTTTTTGCTATGAAAGGCGTGATACAGATGAAAAAAGCAATTCCTCTTATGATTCAAGGAACGCACTCGGACGCTGGAAAAAGTTTACTTACAACTGCTTTTTGCCGAATTTTTGCAGAAGATGGTTTCAAAACAGCGCCGTTTAAATCACAAAATATGGCACTTAACTCTTATATTACAAAGGATGGAAAAGAGATTGGACGTGCTCAAGGAATTCAAGCTGAAGCTGCTGGAGTGGAAGCAACGACCAATATGAATCCGGTTTTAATCAAACCGACAAGAGAGTATGAGGCGCAGGTCGTCGTTCATGGTGTTCCTTTGCAAAATATGTATGCGTACGAGTATAGGAAAGATTTCTTTGAAACCGGACGTGAGATTATCACCAAAGCGTATGAAGAGCTTGCTTCTGAGTACGAGCATATTGTCATTGAAGGAGCAGGGAGTCCTGCTGAAATTAACTTAAACGACCGTGAACTTGTGAATATGCGAGTGGCTGATATTGCACAGTCTCCCGTTATTTTAGTAGGAGATATCGATAAGGGAGGCGTTTTTGCTAGCTTAGTAGGAACAATTCAGCTGCTTCCAAAAGAGCATAAGTCAAAAGTGGTAGGTGTGATTATTAATAAATTTCGAGGTGACTTGTCGCTGTTGCAACCAGGGCTTGATTGGTTTGAAGAGTATACGGGACTTCCTGTTCTAGGCGTCGTTCCTTATCTGGATGATGTGGAGATTGATGCAGAAGATTCACTTGCTTTAACTACGTACCCTACTCTTCCAAATCCAGCTAAAGAACTTGATGTTGCCGTTATTTCTTATCCTCGCATGTCGAACTTTACAGATCTAGATCCTATTCGTTTTGAAGATGATTGCCACGTAAGGCTTGTGACAAAACCTTCTCAGCTTGGAACGCCTGATTTAATCATTTTACCTGGGAGCAAGAATACGTTAGAAGACGCAAAGTACTTGTATGAAACGGGCTTAGCAGAAGCTATTTTGACAAAGAAGAATAAGGTGGATATTGCTGGAATCTGCGGTGGGTATCAAATTTTAGGTGAAGTGATAAGTGACCCAAATGAAGTGGAATCAACCCAAAAATCTGTTAAAGGGCTAGGTCTTTTACCTATTGAAACTGTAATGAAAACAAAGAAGCGAACAGAACGGGTAACGGGAAGGGCTATTTTACACGATGAGTCCTATCAAATTGAAGGTTACGAAATTCATATGGGCGAAACAACGTCTACCAAGCCAACTGTACATTTTGCTGAGCTAAATGGTATAAAAGAAGGAGCAGTTTTTGGTCGCGTCATTGGTACATACATACATGATGTTTTTCATAATGATGGCTTTCGACGTGCATATTTAAACGATATTCGACAGCAAAAAGGATTAGTGCCGATTAAGAAAACGTTTAATAGTAGGGCGCGAAAGGAAGAGTCTTTTCAAAAGCTGGCTGCACATGTACGAAAAGCAATTGATATGAAACAAATTTATGAAATCATGAGTGAATATAAAAAGTAATTCACTATCAAACGGTTGGGGCGTGCTATCTGTAAAAGATTCTTTACAAAAAGGTTAAAATCCCGGCCCTCGGTTTCCGATAGAGGGAGTTGATGCAAGATGAAAAAAATCGCAAACAAAATTGTCTTATTTTATGTCTTTAGTATAATCCTTGTTTTAACTACAGTTATTACTGGTGTTTTTGTAGGTACCGTGTCTTTAACCGTTACAGACGTTATTAAAATTATTGTTCAAAACATGTCTGGATTATCTTTATATCATGGCCCCAGTAACATGGAGCTCATTATTTGGGAAATTCGATTTCCACGCGTAGTCGTTGCCTTTTTAGTTGGAGCAGCTCTTGCCATTGCGGGGGCAGCTTTTCAAGGCTTGCTTCGAAACTCATTAGCGGACCCGTATACCATCGGGGTGTCTTCTGGAGCCACTCTTGGCACGGTGCTTGCTATCTTTTTTAACTGGCAGCTATTTGGGATGCATACCTATACGCTACCGATTATTGGGATTGTATCTGGCTTTTTAACGCTTTTACTCGTATTTGGTATTACAAAGTTAGCGAGCGGGACATTAGCTAACGAAACTATTATTTTAGCAGGTATTATTTTGTCATCGTTCATGAGCGCTATGATTTCTCTTATGGTTGCATTATCATCAGAGCAAGGAGTGCGTGAAATTTTGTATTGGCTGATGGGAAGTGTGTCAATGAGAGGTTGGGGACATGTTCAGCTTTTACTCCCGTTTTTCATCATCGGTACGGTCGGCTTACTTGCGAATACCCGCGAGCTAAATGGCTTTGCGTTTGGCGATCAGTCTGCACAGTTTATGGGAATTAACGTAAAAAGCAGAAAGCGTATCATTTTGGTATCGGCAGCTATTTTGACAGGTGCATCCGTATCTGTCTCTGGAGCAATCGGCTTTGTTGGACTTGTCATTCCTCACTTAGTAAGGTTGGTGGTAGGTGCAAACCACAAGCATGTGCTTCCTCTTTCTATTCTGATTGGAGGAAGCTATCTTGTGTTGGCAGACCTTGTAGCACGAACCATTCTAAACCCACAGGAGCTTCCAATTGGTGTGGTAACTGCGCTCATCGGCTCACCTATTTTTACGCTGTTGCTTATTAAAGAAAGGATTAGGAAAAGAGGGATTGAATGATTGAGGTTTGTAACGTAACTGGTGGGTATAAAAAGCATAAGCCTACTGTAAAAAGCGTAGCTTTCACCGTGGAAAAAGGCTCATTTTGCACGCTTCTTGGACCAAACGGGAGCGGAAAGACCACGCTTATTCGCTTGATGATGGGCGTGCTACCGCTAACAGCAGGAGAAATTAAGTTAGAACAAAAGTCAATTTCCTCCTATTCAGCTACGCAGTTAGCGCAAAAAATAGCGGTTATGACGCAGGAAAACCAAATCGGTCTAGAGTTTACCGTTCGTGAAATTGTGGCGCTTGGTCGCTATCCTTTCCAAACGAAACGGTTTTTAAATAATGAATCATCTTATGATAAAGAAGTGATTGAAAGAGTGATGAAAAGAACGGATGTGTGGCGATATCGTCATCACTCATTCAATGCTTTAAGCGGTGGGGAAAAACAGCGTGTTCTTTTAGCTAAATCTTTAGCGCAAGAACCTGAATATTTGTTGTTAGATGAACCGACAAATCATCTAGACGTAAAGCACGCAATGGAACTGCTGCATTTATTAAAAGAGCTGCAGCGAGAAGAAAACTTAACCATTGTGGCGATTTTACATGATTTAAACATTGCAGCACTATTTGCTGATGACGCCATCTTGTTAAAAGATGGAGAGGTTTATGCAAGAGGTATTGAAGAGATTTTTAGTGACCAGCAAACTCTTCAGCACGTCTATGGAGTTGATTTACACGTACTTTATCATCCTGGAGTCCATAAAAGGCAGCTTGCATATGTCCCCCCGAAAGAAGAGAAGGTACTACAAGCTTTTTCCAACTTATATACGCTCATAGAAAATGAACGTTGTCTGTCAGTAAGCTTTGAACATTCCCTGCGCACCCTTTCTACGGGAGATAGCGGAAAGGGTATCCATTGGTGTAAGCAAATCGTTCAGTACACAGACGAAGAGAAAAGCAGCGATTTACTTTCGTGGTCTGGGATCGATCATCGCTTTACACGAATTTCATTTTACGAAGATGGAGTATATACGTGGCTATTCTTGTTTACAAAAAGTAAGGAACAGGTGAACGTCGTAGTTGTTACGGATATGCCTCTTAAAGATGAATCACTTTTAGAAACAGCAATGGAAGTAAGTGCTCAGCTTGGAGGGTTGGGAATCAATCGAGGGAATTTTGCAGCTTGTGCTGTTAGAAATACGGATACAAAAGCAGTAGATGCTAAAAAAATTAAAGCTATTATAAAACGAGAAGTTGATAAATATCAGCTTGTTATGCAATGAAAAAATGCTCGCCGTGTAAACAGCGAGCATTTTTAGTCGAAGCGATGAACATCAATTTCTGTTTCAGGTAAATTTGTATACTTTATGAGCTTGACTTCAAGAATGCCGTTTCTGCACGTAGCTTTACTTCCTTTTCGGCTGACCGTACAAGGAAGTTGACACTCTTCTGTGAAATCTTCACCATCATACGTACCCGTAATCGTACATGAGTAAGGTGTATAGGCAACCTTGACTTCTTCAATTTTATTAGGTGTTGGAAAAGAAAGTTGGACGATACATTCATCGTGCGTTTGAAAGACGTTTGATGTTAATGAACTTCGCTGTTGCTCAGAAGAAAGCGGCTGATGGTACATTTGATGTGCTTGCTTAAAGAAGTCGTTTTCTTTCATATATTGTGGAAAAGACTGACCCATTGCGTTGGATAACACTTGCTGTACATATTGATCGATATCTTTCATATTCATCTTTCCAAATCCATTTTCTTTAAAAGGTGATTTTCCAAACGGAAACATAGCGAACCTCCTTTAGCGACAAATGCCGTTTATGTAGCTTATGAATGCAATAAAAATAGGTGCATATCACAAATGAAATCGCCTTTTCCATATTTGGAAAAAGCGATTGAGAGAGAGGATTAATTATACATATGTTACAAATGCCTAATAGGTGCTTATACTTCTTTTCGTAATAATGAGCATCCAAAGTGCATCATAGAAAATAGATGTGCTATGATAATAAGTATTAAACCGATGGGCGTAGTAGAGATTTAGTGAAAAAGGAGCGGTTGATAGTGCACAATTCATTTATCACGGATTCAAACAAAGAATCGTACCAAAAGCTTGCAGCTCTCATTCCAGCTTTTAAAGAGCGTGCTCAAGAAATTGATGAAAAAAGTAGCTTTCCCTTCCAAAACATTGAAGACTTAAAAAATGTTGGTTACACAACATGGTCATTAAGTGAAGCGAATGGAGGGGAAAACTTATCTCTGTATGACTTTCTATTGTATCAGGAGTTAATTGCTCAAGGTGATTCGTCCACGGCGTTAAGCATTGGCTGGCATATGGGCATTACGATGGATCTTCGTGATAAGCAGCCGTGGAAGCCAGAAACGCTTGAATTTTTATTTGAAAAAATTCAAAAAGGAGCGCTTGTTAACAGTGCGGCAACGGAACCGAAAACAGGGAGCCCTACGAGAGGAGGCCTTCCTGAAACCAAAGCAGAGCGTACAAAAGATGGCTGGGTGTTAAATGGCCGAAAAACGTTTACAACGATGTCACCTGTACTGGATTATTTTTTAGTTAAAGCTTTTGTGCCAGAAGCAAATCAGGTAGCACAGTTTATTATCCCAAGAGATACCCCCGGACTTTCGATTGAAGAAACATGGGATATGATTGCAATGAGAGGAACTGGAAGTCATGACTTAGTGCTGGAAGACGTTTGGATTCTCAAAGAATATTTAGCTGAATATATTGGTGGTAGTAAAAAGCCTGGCGCAAACGGATGGTTATTGCATATTCCAGCATGCTACATTGGCATTGCTATCGCAGCGAGAGACTACGCAGTAGAGTTTGCTAAAACCTACTCACCAAATAGTATAGAAGGAACAATCAGTGAACTTCCAAATGTGCAAATGCAAATGGGAGAAATTGAGCTTGAGCTTATGAAAGCACGTCACTTCATGTATAGCGTTGCGCGCAAATGGGATGAAGGACAAAAGCGTGAAGAATTGGCAGGAGAATTAGCTGCTGTAAAGCATGTGGTCACAAATAGTGCATTTCAGGTAGTAGACAAAGCAATGCGAATTGTTGGTGCACGCAGCTTGCAGCGACAAAATCCTCTTCAGCGCTATTATCGTGACGTGCGAGCGGGTCTTCATAACCCGCCGATGGACGATATGACGCTCATTAATTTAGCAAAACAAGCGTTTAAATAATCATACTAAGAAAACGGCAAGAGTGGAATTAAGTAAACATCCGCTCTTGCCGTTTTTTTACAAATATTTATTTTTATAGGTCAAGCATCTATGCATAACATGTTTAAGCTACATAGACTGTAGAGAATATTTAGTGAAAAAGCCAAGGTTTTTTGCTGAATATCAAGAGATGAAAGGAGACGATTTTTTATGAAAAGAGCAGTTGCACTTCGTGCTATTTGCTGTAATGGAGGAACAATTCCGGAGCCTGTTGAACCACCTACTGCCCCAACACCACTTTTAGGTACTTTATTAACGCTAGTAAATGAGCGCGTAACATTAGAAATTTCATCAGGTATCGAACCAACAATTACAGGTGTTTTATCATTTGTAGGTACAGACTATGTAGTTGTTGTTGAAGACGATTTATCCGTAACATTCGTTTTAGTTTCTCAAATTGAAACGGTAACACCACTTTAATTAAAAGGAGGAATAATGGTATGTTTGAAAGCTTATTACTTTCTCAATTGGCAAGATATATTGGTCAGCGAGCTGAAATTGGATTAGATAACCGAATCATTGATGGAGTTATTACGCTTGTTGGTCCTGATCATGTCACGGTTGTTGAATCGATGGGGTATGGTGCTACGCCTGTATTTGTTGCCCTAACTTCTATTAACACAATTCGTTTCTTCACTGTCTAAACTAATCTAAATTTTTAATGAAATCGCTCCAATTGGAGTGATTTTTTTTTGTGATGCTTTTTACGTGATCACGAACGTTGTATACAGTGAAATCTCGGTAGCATACCGAATAGCGCTTCATTAGCTCATTTAAGACGCTGACATCTTCGTACATACGCCCATCTAAAAAAGAAAGAACGGGAAATCCTCCAATTGCTTTTAGAAAAGACGTACGATAAATGCGTGGCCCCATCGGAAATGCGTAGCCTAAAAGCTCATTTTTTGAGCGAATGGACCGTCCGTGCACAACACCCATTGGCTTTAATCCATTGTGTGGTGTTTCTTTCCACCTTCGTAAATTTCCATACAAAATAGCAGCGTCTGAAGGAATAGAAGGTAAGTGATTTGAAATAACTGATAAAGCGTTGGGATCAAGCCAGTCGTCTGCATCAAGCTCTAGTACGAATTCTGTATCAACTAAAGGTAGAAGGGTGTTTAGAGCGCGTGCTTTTCCTCCATTTTCTTTTTGAATGAGCTGAAAGCCTAGCTGTGATTGAAGAAAAGCTAAGTCTTCAGCAGTTCCATCCGTAGAGCCATCGTCAACTACAAAAAGTTGTTTCTTTTGAAAAGAAACGCTTTGAATGAAGCATGAAGAAACGGCTGTATGAATAAATGGCTTTGCGTTATAAGCTGCTAGCATAATTGATAGAGGAGAGCTGGCTTTATGCTCAGTAGTAAACTGATAGAGTTGGCTAGTTTCTAAAAAAGCAGAAGCAAGGCGGGTTTCTTTTTGAATTCCCATTTTCACCGCTTTTTTTGTATCCACAGGTATGCATTGATCTGAAGGAAGGGTGCGTACCCAATATGCAAACATCGCTTCAACAAAAGGAAATGCGTGTATTTCAGGAAATGGAAATAATTTCAAATCGGCGCTTTTAAAAAACAGAGGTAGTTTTAACTCTTCATCTGTTAATGGATAAGTGTATAGCTTCATTTTATCTAGCGTTTGCTTTTTTAAAAGCGGAAGGTTTAGGTCGTCTCCTTTAAATAAAAACAATACGTGCTCCTTATTTAAACGTTGAACTCTTTTGTTAAGCTCGCTTCCTATACAACTAGAAAGAGATATAGTATCCGCGTGGTGCGGAATCAATTGCAGAACTTCTGACTTGGCAATGACGGTAACCGACGCACCGTCGCTCAGTTTGGCTAAAAGCTGCTGAATTACATGCGGACTTTCATGCCCAAAAAGAAAAATGTGCATATTTGTCATAATACTCTCCTTTTAACTTAGTCAATTATAGGCTGAACGCTAGTTTTTTTAAAAATTTCCATGCATACAAGGTATATATATTCTATGAGGTTTGGATTAATGTTGAGAGGTAGGTTAATAGCATAAAGATAATAATCTAGCCTATAGCAAGTCTTACTTCCCGGCATAGAGTAATAAGAGGATACAGCAAAGACGGAGTCTAAACTATGTATAGGATGTGTAGAGAATGAAAGTGATGACCATTTTAGGTACGAGGCCTGAAATTATACGTCTAAGTTTGATTATTGACAAATTAGACCGCTATGCAACTAAGCATATTTTAGTTCATACAGGTCAAAATTTTACCGCTTCCCTTAGCGACGTATTTTTTCAAGAGTTACAGGTTAGAAAGCCAAACTACGTGCTTGCTAATCAGCAAGCCACGTTAGGACAGCAACTTTCAACAATGTATGCTCAGTTAGAAGCAATTTTTTTGAAAGAAAAGCCTGATAAAGTTTTGGTGTTGGGTGATACAAATAGCGGACTAAGTGCAATTCTAGCAGAACGTATGGGAATTACAGTGATGCATATGGAAGCTGGAAATCGTTGCTTTGATCTCGAAGTACCCGAGGAAAAGAATAGAAAAGTAATTGACGCCATTTCAAGCATTAACCTTCCTTATACTCCTCAAAGTAAAGAAAATCTTATTCGAGAAGGTGTTCCAAAGAACCGAATTGTGGTTTCTGGAAATCCTATTTTTGAAGTGTTAAACCATTACGCTCCTCAAATTAACGCAAGTTCTATTTTAGAAGCACTAAGCATCAAAAAAAATGATTATTTCTTAGTCACGATACATCGTGCTGAAAATGTTGATTATGAAGACCGTTTAGTTGAAATTATGAATGGTCTTAATAAAGTGGCCGAATCATTTCAAAAACGTATGATTTGCAGCATTCATCCACGAACAAAATCACGCATTGATAAGCATCCTTCTCTTCAAATTCATCCACTTGTTGAGTTTCATGAACCATTCGGCTTTTTTGACTTTGTGAAGCTTGAAAAAAATGCGCTTTGTGTTTTAACAGATAGCGGTACCGTTCAGGAAGAATGTTGCTTGTTTCATGTTCCAACAGTAACGGTTCGAAAAACAACAGAACGTCCTGAAACGATTGATTGTGGAAGCAACATGCTATCAGGCTTAAACGGGGATCAAATTGTAAACTGCGTCAAAGTCATGGTAAATCAGTCAAATAGATGGTCTTACCCGGAAGGCTACGATCATCCGGATGTTTCAGATAAAGTAATAAAAGTAATTTTAGGAGGTCTTAACAGTGTTTAAAAACCAAACGATTTTAGTTACAGGTGGCACAGGCTCATGGGGATACGAATTAGTAAGGCAGTTATTAACGCTTGACCCAAAGGAAATTAGAATTATTTCACGCAATGAATCCAGTCAATTTACAATGAAGCAAGAGTTTGACAACGATCCAAAGCTTCAATTTTTAATAGGGGATATTAAAGAAAAAGATTCATTGATTGAAGCATGCCAAGGCGTGGATTATGTGTTTCATCTTGCAGCTTTAAAACATGTTCCCGTCTGTGAAGATCAGCCGTTAGAAGCATTAAAAACAAACGTACACGGTACGCAAAACGTTATTGACGCAGCCATCATTTGTAATGTGAAGCGCGTAATTTACATTTCAACTGATAAAGCGGCGAATCCATCGAATTTCTATGGGCTTTCAAAGGCCATGGGCGAACGTTTAATTATTCATGCGAATACACTAAACACGAAGACAAAATTTGTATGCATTCGCGGTGGAAACGTACTTGGAACAAACGGAAGCGTTATTCACGTATTTAAAAAGCAAATTCAAGAAAAAGGAAAAGTAGGAATTACTGATTTAGACATGACGCGCTTTTTCTTAACGCTAGAAGATGCAATCAAGCTTGTCTTTAAAGCAACATTTGAAAGCCTTGGCGGTGAGATTTTCGTTATGAAAATGCCAACATGCAAAATCATTGACCTTGCTTATGTGTTAATTGATGCTTCAAACAAAGAAAATGTCGATATCGAAATACTAGGCATTCGTCCTGGTGAAAAAATTCACGAATTGCTTCTGTCGGAATACGAAAGCACAACAACGATTGCTTATGATGAAGAATATTTTGTCATCTTACCGCCAATTCATATTCCAGGTCTAAAAAAGCATTATGCAAACTTTAAGCCTGTGAACCTTGTGAACTATAATTCTAGCAAAGAGTTAATGACGAAGGAAGAAATTAAAGAGATGTTAGAGAAAGGACGGTTTATCTAAATGAAAATACTAATCCTTGGTGGAAAAGGAATGGCTGGTCACGTTATCACTTCTTATTTTAAGCAAAAACCTCAGTACGAAGTAGTCTATACATCAAGGGATTTAGATGATAAAGAAGGATTGTATGTTGATGTAACAAACGCAACTGATCTTGAAAAGTTAATGGAACAAGAAAAGCCGGATATTACGATTAACTGTATTGGTATTTTAAATCATCATGCGGAGCAGCATAGTAAACTTGCTTTCCACGTTAATAGCGTTCTTCCTCATCAGCTTGTAAAATTAACGGAGCGCTACCAAGGGAAGCTTATTCATATTAGTACAGATTGCGTCTTTTTAGGGGACAAAGGCAACTATACGGAAAGTGATGCTCCTGACGGGACATCCATTTATGCTCAATCCAAGCAGTTAGGTGAAATTATTAGCGATAAGCACCTAACGGTTCGAACTTCAATCATTGGACCTGAGTTAAAAACCGACGGAATTGGCCTATTTCTATGGTTTATGAAGCAAACTGGAAAAATCAAAGGCTATAAGCGAGCGCTATGGAACGGTGTCACAACAATAGAGCTTGCTAAGGCAATTGAAGTGTTTATTCAACAGGACGTGACGGGACTTTATCATCTTGCAACCGAGCCGAAAATTTCCAAATTCGACCTTCTTCAGCTCATGAAAGAAGTGTTTCAAAAAGATGATGTTACGATTGAAGAAGATGAAGTATTTGTGTTGGATCGCACCATTAAAAATACGCGAATAGACCATATTTACACGCCGCCTACTTACCGAGTCATGCTGGAAGAGATGAAAGATTGGATTCAAAAGCAATGAGAAAGCGCATCCTTATTACCGGAGCAAGCGGTTTTACAGGGAAGCACGCAGTCGTGCATTTTATGAAAAAAGACTATGAAGTAACTGCTGCAATGCGCAAGGAAATGTCTTGTGAAGGTGCAAGCGTAGTTAGCTGTGATTTAGAAAACGAAGACCAGGTCATGAAGCTCGTTGAAGACGCAAATCCTCATTATATTCTCCACCTTGCTGGTCAAAATCATGTCGGTAGCTCATGGGAACAGCCTTTATCTTACGTTAACAGCAATGTAATTGGAACGCTTCATTTATTAGAAGCAGTGAGAAAAAAAGTGCCTACTGCTCGAATTGTAGTAGCCGGATCCGCGCTCCAGTATAATCCTTCAGATAGTTCAACACTGACTCATCCATATAGCTTTTCAAAAACGATGCAGATTCTAGTCTCAGAGGCATGGGCAAAGCTCTATAATCTCGATGTGGTTATTGCAAAGCCTTCAAATTTAATTGGACCTGGGCATTCCAACGGTGTTTGTTCGATTTTTGCCAAAAAAATTGCTGCTATGGAAAAAGGCGATGAAAAGAAAGAGCTTCACATTAGCAATTTAGAAGCCAGGCGCAATTTTATTGATGTGAGAGACGCTGTTGCAGCATATGAACATTTATTCTTATTTGGTCAAAGGAAGGCAGTTTATGAAATCGCCTCCTCTGTCTGCTATTCATTAAAAGAAGTTGCCTCTATGCTGAGAACGCTTGCTCACGTAGATTTCCAGATTACGAATGATGAAGCGAACAGTGAACCTTTCTTAATACCAGATACGTCACCCCTTCAACTTATAGGCTGGAAACCAAACTATTCGCTTGAGAAATCGCTTTTAGATATTCTGACATTTCATCGACAAACCAAGGATTAAAGTAGTACACGTTTTCATATAAATCAATAAACAAAAGAAAGCTGTCTAAAAAGGCAGCTTTTCTTTTTATAAGGAGGGGAGTGTAAATAATCAATATTGAAAATAAAGTTTGGTTTTCCATAAAAATATGAAAAAGAGTAGTTGTCAAATGGTTGATTATAAGTATAATAGAGATTGTAGATTGTGCAAACGCTTTCGCTATAAAATGAAAGCGTTCTATTTTTAGGGAGTTGTACAAGCGGTTGCACAAGTCAAACATAATAGGTCAACGGAGGGGTTAAAATGAAGAAAGCGTTATCAGTTTTCATGACTTCAGCTCTAACAGTAGGTATGTTAGCAGCATGTGGTCCAGAAGAAGGCGCAACAAGCACGACACCAGGATCTGGGAGTGGGGGAGAAAAACCAGAAAAGCTAGTTGTTTGGGAAGATAAAGATAAAGGACCAGCACTAGACTATGCAATTAAAAGTTTTGAAAAAGAACATGGTATTAAAATTGAGTATAAAGAAGTAGAAACAACAAAAATTCAGGAGCAGCTAGCATTGGACGGGCCTGCCGGAACAGCTCCAGACGTTGTAACAATTCCTCATGATAACATCGGTCCAGCTGTTACAAAAGGGTTGCTTGCAGAGTTGACAACTACTTCAGATGAGACAACATCTCGCTTTAGTGAATCATCAATTGATGCAATGACGTTTGACGGCAAGCTTTACGGTTTACCAAAAGCAACGGAAACGCCAGTACTTGTGTATAATAAAGCGTTTATGAAAGAGGCTCCAAAAACAATGGACGAACTTAAAGCCTTTTCAGAAGACTTCACAAAAGACGGGAAGTATGGCTTTTTAGCGCTACTGGATAACTATTACTTTGCACATGGTTTCCTAAGTGGTTACGGTGGTTACGTATTCGGTGAAAAAGACGGTTCATTTGATACAAAAGACTTGGGTGTCAACAATGCTGAAGCAGTTGAAGCAGTTGACTACATCAACACTTGGTACCAAGACAAGCTGTTACCGAATGGTATTATTGGAGAAAATGGTGGTAGCGCATTAGACGGTCTATTTAACGAAGGTAAAGTAGCTTCTGTTATGAATGGTGCATGGTCTTTCCAAGGCTATAAAGCAGCGGGAATTGATATTGGTGCCGCTCCAATGCCAAAGTTACCAAACGGTGAACCAGTTAAAACGTTTATGGGTGTAAAAGGTTGGAACGTTACATCATTCTCAACTAATAAAGAATGGGCTGAAAAATTTATTGACCATATCACAAACGATGAGAATGCAAAGAAACGCTTTGAGTTAACACAAGAAATTCCACCAAATACAGCATTGCTTGAAGATCCAATTATTAAAGACAATGAGTTAGCTTCTGCAGTTGCTATGCAATCTCAAGATGCAGTACCGATGCCGTCAATTCCTGAAATGTCAGAAGTTTGGCCTCCAATGCAAAGCGCAGTTCAAACCGTTATCACGGGTAAAGCAGATTCTAAAAAAGCTCTAGATGAAGCACGTAAAACAATTGAAGAAAACATCAAAGCAAACCACAGCGGTAAATAAATCAATCTGTTTAAGGAAAGAAGTACCTTTGATTCTTCAGGGGTACTCTTTCCTTACTAATAAGGCAAGCGTTTGCGCTATGAAAAGACTTACTATTTTGCTTATTTAGAATGAAAAGGAGAGGCCATACATGGAGCTAAAACATGCTGAAAATCAGCCCGAGCAAACATTTCAAGGTAGCAACCATCGTAAAATAGCGTTAGGATTATCAATCATCCCCGGGTTAGGTCAGCTATATAATCGTCAAATTCTAAAAGGAATGTTGTTTCTTTTACTTACTATTTCCTTCGTTGTTGTATTTAAAGATTTTTTGAACATTGGTTTATGGGGACTTGTGACACTTGGTGAAGTGCTGCCGCGAGACCATTCAATCTTTTTGCTAGTATACGGAATCTTGTCCGTTATTTTACTCGTGTTTGCACTCGGGTTTTATGTTTTTAACTTACGTGATGCCTATAAAAACGGAGAGAAGCGTGATTTAGGACTACGTATCAGTACGGTAAAAGAGCAATATCACAATTTACTAGATAACGGATTTCCGTATCTCATGATTTCACCAGGTTTTGTTCTTCTTGTTTTTGTTGTCATTTTTCCAATTTTGTTTGTTATTTTATTAGCATTTACAAACTATGATCTCTACCACTCACCGCCAGCAAAGCTTGTCGATTGGGTAGGATTTAAGAACTTTATTGATATGGCAACGGTGCCAATTTGGCGAGAAACGTTTATCAGCGTGTTTGCATGGACGTTAATTTGGACATTTGGCGCAACAACCCTTCAAGTAGCATTGGGCATCTTTTTAGCGATTTTAATTAATCAAAAAGATTTAAAAGGGAAAGCAATTATTCGTACTGTATTTATTTTACCTTGGGCAGTACCAGGCTTTGTTTCCATCCTAGTGTTTGCAGGAATGTTTAACGAGACCTTCGGAGCGATTAATAATGACATCCTCGCTTTTTTAGGAATTGAAGGAATAAATTGGATGACGGAACCGCTTTGGAGCCGAGTGGCTTTAATTATGATCCAGACATGGTTAGGATTTCCATTTATCTTCGCGATGACAACAGGTGTGCTTCAATCAATTCCAGAGGAGTTGTACGAAGCGGCAACTGTAGATGGGGCAACGGCTGTTCAAAAATTCATGAAAATTACGTTACCGCTTGTTCTTTTTGCAACGGCACCAATTTTAATTACCCAGTACACGTTTAACTTTAACAACTTTAACGTGATTTACTTATTTAATGCTGGTGGACCTGCGGTATCAGGTCAAACAGCTGGAAGTACAGATATTCTAATATCATGGATTTATAAGCTGACGATGACGACTCAGCAATATGGAAAAGCTGCAGCCATTACAATGTTATTGTCAGTGATTGTTATCACTGTGGCGCTATGGCAATTTAAGCGCACAAAATCATTCCAAGAAGAGGATATGATGTAACTATGAGTATAAAAACAAAAAAAACCATTCGTCTCACTTTATCATACGCAGTTGTACTAGTTATGTTTGCCATTATCTTATATCCAATTCTTTGGATTATTGGTTCGTCTTTAAATCCCGGAGATAGCCTGTCTGGTTCAAAAATGTTTCCGGAAAATGCTACGTTCAAGCACTATGCAGCTCTATTTGATACGAGCCAAAGTAATTATTTAATTTGGTATGCGAACTCGTTGAAAATTAGTATCTCAACAATGATTTTATCTCTTATTTTAGTTAGCCTAACTGCCTATTCATTTTCTCGCTATCGATTTGTTGGAAGAAAAAATGGATTATTAACGTTTTTGGTGTTACAAATGATTCCAAACTTTGCAGCATTAATTGCTATTTTTGTGCTTGCGACGGTTACAAAGTTAATTGATACACACCTTGGGTTAATTTTAATCTATGTAGGTGGAGCTATTCCAATGAATACATGGTTAATGAAAGGGTATTTAGATACGATTCCAAAAGAGCTAGATGAGTCCGCAAAGATGGACGGAGCTGGGCATCTTCGTATCTTTTTCCAAATCGTTATGCCATTAGCCAAACCAATCATTGCTGTTATTGCATTATTTACGTTTACAGCTCCGTTTGGAGATTTCATTTTAGCAAAGGTATTGCTTCGTTCAGGCGAAAATTACACGCTGGCAGTTGGTTTATATGATATGATTTCAAGACAATTCGGAAATCAGTTTACAGCTTTTGCGGCAGGGTCTGTACTCATTGCCGTTCCGATTGCTCTTTTATTCCTAGTTTGTCAAAAGTACTTTATCTCAGGCTTAACAGCCGGAGGGACAAAGGGATAATTATATGAATCTTAATCGTATAGGAATGCACAGCTTCCTTATATGAACATCAACACAAATAAACAGGCACAGTGAAATGTGCCTGTTTATTTGTGTGCATCTTGTAAAAAGGAATAGCATGCTTTTTCAAACGCTGCGATGCTGTTTGAGAGCTGCCACTTTTCAGCTTCTTGCTGTCCGTTAACTTTTAACTTCGCAAGTAGGGCAGAATCTTGAATTAAGCGGCCAATATCTTTCCCAAGTCGATTTTCATAGCGATAAGACATTAAGCAGGTTTCTTCATGACGACCGTATTCGGTATTCCCACCTGCATAGACACATACGATTGCAGCACCACATTTCATTGCTTCAAGCCCAGGTAAAACAGCTGTTTCATAAATGGACGAAGTAACAAAAATATCTGCTCGGTTGTAATAAGCGCACAGTTCATAGTCATCTTTTGGAGAATAAAATAAAAAGCCTTCCTTATTTCGCAAGTCTTGTAGAGTAGGAGACTGAGCAAACTCATTTGGTGGACAAATCAGGTTAATTCGTACACTTGGAAACTGTTTTTTGACAACCTTTAGTTGCTCAATTAAATAATCCTGATCCCGCTGCCAAGAATATCCGCCTTCTGGTATTCTCACAATAGCAGAGATGGTGAACGGTTTTCTTTTATTAGAGAGTGAAAGCTTTGAAAAGTTAGGGTTGACATAAATAGGAATATGTTCACCTTTAATCCCATGAAGTAACGAGATTAATTCTTGCTGATACCGTGAGATGACAAGCAAATAGGGTGTTGTATTGTAAGACTGAAAAGAAACGCTTTGTTCAGGAAGAAACACGGGCTCGTAGCATAAGCTAAAGCGCGCGTGAACGCCTTTTCCTTGAGCGCTTGCAGCTGCAGCAGACGGAACGGTTGAGTAGAAGTTTGAGATAATTAAGTCACTGTTGGGATAGTCTTGCTCCGTTATCACAGCACCAGGAGTCCTTGTAATCTTTGCTTTTACGTCATACTCTATGTCACCTTGTGGAGGCATTAAAATGGTTACATTATGCCCTAAATCAACAAGGCCGTTACTAATATCAGCAAGCATGCGCTGAGCGCCACCTTTGCACAGCGTTAAAATAGGAAACGTAATGTTTAAAGGCGTATTTAAAGATTGAGTTGTTAAAGAGTTAGCCTGAGCAGATGAATTCTTTTCAAGATTTACCATGTTGGCTAACACGGGACGATGAGCTTCTTGAACTGCTTTTACTTCAAGATCAATTTCCGACGTATGTTTTTTTGTTCCCATCTCATCATGCACGCGGTAGTGAACAAGCGGTTCATTAAGGTAATAAAACTCATAAGCAGGAACGCAGCGCAGCCAGTAATCATAATCTTGGGTAAATCGAAGAGCTTCATTAAATAAGCCAAGCGTAGTGAATACCTCCATTTTCATCATGATTGTACAGCCGTTAATGCTACACCCAATTTGAAGGTGTTCAATAAAATCTAGCTTGCGGTCAAAATAAACACCGGCTAAAGGCACAGTTACTTCACTGTTGTTATTAATAAGTGCATAGTTTGAATGACTAATATAAGCGTTATGTGCTTTCATAAAGTTTAGCTGCTTTTCTACTTTATCATGAACAAACAAATCATCCGAGCTAAGCCATGCAAAATATTCGCCCGTTGCGTGCTGAATACCCATGTTTAAAGCGCTGGCAGTTCCTCCGTTTTGCTTTTCTACATAGCGAATTTGATTTAAATAAGGCGTGATTTTTTCAGTATGCATCGTTGATCCGTCATTTACTACAACCACTTCGATGTTTGGGTACGTTTGTCCAAGTGCGCTTTCAATTGCTTGATTAACATAGGAACAATTATAAAAAGGAATAATAATTGATACTTTTTCCATTTTAAATCCCTTCTTTCTTTCATGCTTAAAATGAAAGGCTTGTTATAAAATTTGAAAGAATAAAACAGTTGAAAAATAGTTTTATTGTCCAAGCACTTTTAGACAAAATTCATATAATAAAATGTAAGTATATTCCAATTTAGGGAGAGAATAAATTGAGACCTATTGATGACTTTAGTGCAAGCGTGCCAAGTAACTTTAACAATAGTTTAGATCGAGTCATTCCGACTAGCGGAACTGTTGTTTTAGCTGAATTCGGACTAGCTGTTCCTCGTTCTAGTTCCAATGTTTTGTTAGAAGGGACCGTTGGTATTCGCTCTTTCTTAGGGTTACCAAACATCTTAGTTAATGTGTTACGTGACGGTGGTATTATCGGATCTGTTCAGGTAAGCACGCTGGCAGTAAATGAAATTCGACTTGCTACATTTCAAATTGTAGATGCAAATGCTCCTGTTGGCTATCATGCGTACACGATTACTGCTGAGTTGTTAAATCCGCTCCTAACACAAGCTCGTGTTACCGGTCCTCTAACGTTTACTGGAACTACAATTGGCCCTGTTTCATAATATGAACCTTTCTATTCGTTAACATTTAGCGGACAGAAGGGGTTTTTTAAAGCTGAGAGAGCATTTGTTTAAAGTGAACTGCATATTCCTGCGGTGAAAAATGCTGAATAATATGCGTAATACCTTGATTTCGGATAGTTTCACGCAAAGCTTTATCAGTAAGAAGCTCGATGCCTTCTCTGACTGCTTCCTCAATATTACCTAGGGTGAAAAATTTTCCTGTTTGATTATGAATAATAAAGCTTTTGACACCGTCAGAATCCGTTGATAAAACGGGGCATCTACATACCATGGCTTCTAATACAGCATAGCCGAAACCTTCTACTTTAGAAGTTGAGCATAAAAATCCTCCAGAATCCCCAATGGTTGAAAAATACTCTGCCATTTTGGCATGAGGTTGATTGGCGTAAATAGTTAAATGACTTCTAAGGTTGAGCTGGTCAAGCAAACGCTCAAACGCTTCACGTTCAGTTGGAGTTGAAAGCGTATTGTCTTCGAACATCCAAAGCTTGATATCAGAAGAATGTTTTATAATATCAGCTCCAATGCGAAGGAAATCACGCCAATTTTTATTATCCTCAATCCTTCCTACCCATCCGATAATTGGTGTAGGATGCTTTGGTAGCGGTTGATAATGAAATTGCTTTGTATCAAAACAGTTATGAAAGCAAAACTGTGATTTTGAAGAGAAATATTGCTGAAAAGCATTGATAAGATGAGGGGTGTTAGGATATAGAATGGCATCGCTATAGTTTTTAATATAAGAATGCGCATGCCCTTTCAAATAAGCATTTGTGTACTCTTTATCCGTTCCTAATCCTTGCACTTCATAAATCAAATGCCCCTTATAACCTAAATGTCTCAACCTTTTTAAAAGAAGATAATCTGTATTAACAATAATAGCGTCATAGCTTCCTTTTGAAATAATTTCTTTTATTTTTACATCTTCATTTGTTACAAAGACAGAAGCGGTTACTTTGTTTTGCAGACCAGTTCCAGACTGCGTATATAAAAAATCACATTGGATATCTGATTCAGACAAAGCGTAAAAGCGCTGTCGATTTAGCGTTTCAACGCCACCGCTTGGAATATAAAACGTAAATAATAGTTTTTTTCTATCTGAGTCTACGGGTGTTACTGTAGTAGGAAAGGATGCTTTAATGACAGGCTGAGCAGTTGTTTCTTTACAAAGTGGCCAGTACCTAATCATATGATCTTCTACATGTTCAATGGTTTTTTTGAAAAAGGCTTGGATAAACGGTTCTGTTCGTACGATGTTCCAAAGCCTAACCTCTTGTAAATCACCTTGGAAGTAGCCATATGAAGAATGGCCACCGAAACAAAAATGTGGAACGATTTTTCTTCGACGGCTTAAAATTCCTTTTTTGACAAATTTTCCATTTATATACAGAGAAGGAATACGATTGTGATAAACGAGTGCAAGGTGCGTCCATTCTTCCACTACAGAAGGAAAGACAAGCGTTGGTGTAAAATGATTTTTCCCCACTTCATAAATAGAGATGCCGTTCGTTCCAACGGAAATGGCAACGGACGCTTCAGTATTGTTGAGAACTTGGTCATCATCAGGCGCAATGACAAACGGCTGGTTTTTAAAGGTAGAGATACCTGAGCGAGCCTCGTTTTCAAGAAACTGTTCCTTTGAAGGGCGTACCCAAAATTCAATCGTAAATGTATTCGAAATAGGAACAGAAGTCGGTGGGTCTGCTTTAAGTTGTTCACTACCTGAAAATGATGCGTAAGAAGAGTGAAGCATTGGAAAGGACCTCCTCTTTTTTAAATTTTACATATAAGCATACGTTTCCATTTCATTCATGCTATTTCATACATATATGTTAGAGGGGGCGTTTATGTTCATTTGACATAAAAACTCTCAATAAGCACGGATTTAGTATTGGTTCATACGTTAATGGAAAGGAGGAGTTTAGATAGTGAAAAAAGTATCAATTATTATCCCTTTTTATAACTGTGCCTACATCGATCAAGCACTTGATAGTGTGTTTAAGCAAACGTATCCACACATTGAAGTTATTGTAATCAACGATGGGTCCACTGAACACTATGAGAAAATTACCCCTTACTTAGATCGAATCATTTACATTGAAAAGGGAAACGGAGGGACGGCTAGCGCATTAAATATGGGGCTGAGTCGTGCGACCGGAGATTATATTTGTTGGTTAAGTTCAGATGATATGTACTCCACAAATAAAATTGAAAATCAGCTGGCATACATGCTTAAAACTAACGCATCTTTTTCCTATACAAATTATCATTTAATTAATAAGGCAGGGGCAATTACGTCTAGAGGAATCGGTATTTACTACCCTACTCGACTTCAGATACTAAAAGAGATGAGCAAAGGTAATTTTATTAACGGCTGTAGCGTTATGATTAAAAAAGAAGTATTCGACCGGGTAGGGATATTTGATGAAACCTTACCGTATACGCATGATTATGATATGTGGCTGAGAATTATCGAACAGTTTTCTGTTTACTATATTGATGAGCCGCTTCTATACTATAGAATTCATGAGAAGATGGGAACTATGCAGCATGCGCGAACTATTAAAAAGGAAGTAAAACGTGTGAAAGCTGCTCATAAAGATTCCATACAGCAAGTGATTGCACAAGAACAAGCTAGATAAAAAGAGCACTGTTTCAGAGTCCGAAACAGTGCTTTTAATTATGTTAATAGTGGCTATGTTTACAATGACTGGATTGAAGCTCTTCTCTTGGATGAATGTAAGCACCTTCGAGTTGGATGGTTTTACTGCAACCACTTGTTACGTTTTGACAAATGCTTACTTCTACGCGAAGCTCTTGCTCACGGTTTATGCATGAAGGAGTTACGGTAAACTCGACGCTTGTCACGTCACTTTGAACAGTTGTACCTGTCGGTGCATAAAGGTATACGGTTTCTTGAATGGTAAAGGGAATGGGGTTAGATCGACAAATTTGACCAGTTGTTTGATCAACTAGCTTAAGCACATAACGTCCTTGTTTTTGCATGACTGCCCGATAAAGAGAGGAGCAATTATCTTCGTCATTTACTTTCTTTTTCGTACGCATCATTGAGTTGGTTAGTTCAGTCGTAGTAATGCCTCGTTCTGGTGAGGTTGGACATCCATTTTCATCTACAATCATAGCTTCAATAAAAAAGCGATTGCGCTGTAACAGAAGTTCGCATAAATTAATGCCGTTAATAATTTCATCGGTTCCATCGCTTTTGAAGACGTCTAGCTCACCCTCGTACTTTTTTTGTACCCAATCATAAAGGTGAAATGCATTTACACAATGAGTTTGGTGAGAGGATGACACTGTTATATTCATTCCTTTCTAGTAGAATCTATGAGTTAGTATACTCAAGTTCCTATAGAAAGTGTGTTAGGTAAACGTCTTAGTTTTTTATGCATTTTAGGAACATTTTGTAAAAAGGGGTTATATACTTTTAAGTGTATTTAAAAAACGAGGTGAACATACTGTGCCCTATATTAATCGGTTTTTAGGGAATGCAAACGGGGCTATTACATTTACGGGAAATACCTTTGGCCTCAGTAAGCAAAACAATGCAAATACCCCCGGTACTGCCCATTCTATTGGAACCTTTTTTAGCGCAAATGCAAGCTCAGTGGATGGGTCTTATCCGATTGGTACAACGGCTGACTGGCGGCAAAATGCTTCAAGTACCATATTGCGGTTGCCATCTACAACAACTAGAATTTTATACGCTGAACTAATTTGGGGTGGTTTGTATACATCCACAGATGAAAACGTCAGCGCCTTTATTAATAATTCAATTACGTTTCGCACACCTTCAGGAAGCTTTACTATTGCACCTGACACCGCTACGCGCTCAACGCTAACCGTATCTCCGAATCTCTTTTATGTACGAAGTGCCAACGTAACGAACTTAATCACAACTCCAGGAACGTATACAGCTCTTGGAGTTCCAGGTACACAAGGAAACTTAGACAATACGCTAAACTCAGCGGGATGGACACTTGCTGTTGTATACGAAGACCCACTGCAAAGATCTCGGAATCTATCCCTTTTTGTTGGAGCTGAGCTAACGAGTAGTGCCGGGACTTCAACGGCGACGGTATCTGGTTTTGGTACACCTGTAACTGGAGCTGTCAACGGACGTCTACTAATTAGTTCAATTGAAGGGGATTCAGTCATAGTTGGAGACCAATTTTTATTTGGTCCAACTCCAACAACGCTTCAAGCGGTATCAGGTCCTAATAATCCACTTACGAACTTTTTTGCATCTCAAATTAATAATGATGCCGGTACCATCGATACGTCAGGTACGTTTGGGAACGTCAACCATCCTATTGGAACCAATATTTCAGGTGCTCGTCAAGGGTGGGATATTACAAACATTGATGTATCACCGTGGTTACAAAACAATCAATCGACTGCGGCAGTCCGAGGAGCCACTAGTGGAGACACGTATGTCGTCAATACTTTGGGGCTTCAAATTGATATTAATGCACCTGTCTTTACAATTAATAAAACAGCTAACGTGTCATCAGCAAGAACTGGAGACGTTATTACGTATACCGTTACGATTCAAAATACAGGAACAGCAGCAGCAAACCTGGTGGTTGCGACAGATGCGCTGTCCAATGCGACTACCTTTGTACCGAATAGCTTATTTGTGAATGGAGTGCAACAGCCTAATAAGAATATTCAAAGTGGAATTTCTCTTGGTACAGTAGGCATTAATCAAACCATTACTTTAACCTATCAAGTTCAAGTAGCTGGGCCGTTAACAAATGTTCCGCAGCTGTCCAATCAGGTCTTTATTGAATATCGATTTGAAAGTACACCTGGAAACACGTTGACAGGTGCATCATCTTCAACAATTAATAATGTAACAGCTGTCAATAGGCCTCCAACAGTTCCCAATTATACCGTGACAAACCCAGAAGATACGCCAGCAATTGGCCAAATAGTAGGAACTGATGTAGACGGGAATCCACTGATATACCAATTGGGAACAGCACCCGTAAACGGAATTGTAACGGTCAATCCGAATGGTCAATTTGTCTATACGCCAAACGCAAATTTTAACGGAACAGATAGCTTTACTGTTGTTGTAAGCGACGGTCAAGGAGGAACAGCCGTTTCAACAGTTACTCTTATTATTACACCGGTCAACGATGCGCCAGTTACGCAAAATTATTTTGTTCAAACGCTAGAGGACACCCCGCTTACGGGGCAAATTTTTGCGACGGATGCAGATGGGAATCCGCTGACGTTCAGCTTACAAACAGCACCAGCAAATGGCGTAGTTACGCTCAATGCTGACGGAACTTATACGTATACACCCACTATAAACTTTAACGGAACGGATCAATTTGCAGCCTTAGTGAGTGATGGTCAAGGAGGAACAGCTGTTTCAGTCGTTACCATAACGGTTATTCCTGTGAATGACTCACCTGTTGTTCCAAACTATACGTTTACCACACAAGAAGATTCAGCAGTAATAGGAGCGGTTGTAGCCGTTGATCCTGATCAAGATTCGCTAACTTATCAACTTCAAAATTCACCTGCAAATGGCGTGGCGGTTGTGAATCCAGATGGCACGTTTACGTATACGCCAAACCTTAATTTTAATGGGACAGATGCGTTTACAGTATTAGTAAGTGATGGTCAAGGAGGAACAGCCGTTTCAACTGTTACCATTAACGTTTTACCAGTGAATGATCCCCCAGTTACAGGGAATTTATCATTTACAATCAATGAAGATACTACGTTATCAAATCGCGTGACCGCTACAGATCCTGATGGAGATCCTTTAACGTTTTCCCTGCAAAATGCACCAACAAATGGAACGGTACTTGTCAATGCAGATGGCACGTTTACTTATACCCCAAATTTGAATTTTAATGGAACAGATGTCTTTACTGTGTTGGTGAGTGATGGTCAAGGGGGAACAGCGATATCCACAGTAACCGTTACGATTCTACCTATTAATGACCTACCAACGGTACCCAACTATACGTTTAATACACAAGAAGATGTATCTGTTGTTGGAACCATTGTAGGAAATGATGTAGACGGAAATCCTTTAACATACACACTTCAAACCCAAGGAACTAACGGAACGGCAATTGTGAATGCAGATGGGACGTTTACGTATACGCCAACCTTAAATTTTAATGGAACAGACGTGTTTACAGTATTGGTGAGCGATGGTCAAGGAGGAACAGCGGTCTCGACCGTCACAATTAATGTGTTGCCAGTGAATGATCCACCGATAACAGGAGACTTATTTTTCACTATTCCTGAGGATAATTCACTAGCAGGGCAAGTAACAGCAGCGGATGTAGATGGAGATCCACTAACGTTTAGTTTACAAAACCCACCGGTTAACGGCACGGTACTTGTTGATGCAGATGGTACGTTTACGTATACGCCAAACTTAAATTACAATGGTAGCGATCAATTTACAGTACTAGTAAGCGATGGGCAAGGAGGCACCGCTCTTTCGACTGTTTTTATTACCATTACTTCGGTAAACGATGGTCCACTCATCCCGAACTACACGTTTACGACGCAAGAAGACGGACCGGTAATTGCTAACGTTGTGGCAATTGATGTAGATGGAGACCCACTTACCTATACGTTGCAGACGCAAGCAACAAACGGGGCAGCGGTTGTCAACGCAGATGGCACGTTTACGTATACACCAAACCCGAATTTTAACGGCACGGATGTCTTTACAATTTTGGTGAGTGATGGTCAAGGGGGCACCGCTGTTTCTACAGTAACCATTAACGTGCTGCCAGTCAATGACCCTCCTGTTACATCTGATTTGTTTTTTACCATTGCAGAAGACACGGAGATATCTAATCAAGTTGTGGCATTTGATCCAGACGGAAATCCTTTAACATACACACTTCAAACCCAAGGAACTAACGGAACGGCAATTGTGAATGCAGATGGGACGTTTACGTATACGCCAACCTTAAATTTTAATGGAACAGACGTGTTTACAGTATTGGTGAGCGATGGTCAAGGAGGAACAGCAGTCTCGACCGTAAATATTACGATTGTACCGGTCAACGACCCACCGACAGTTCCTAATTATACATTTTCAACATTAGAAGATGTGCCTTTATTGGGTGCTGTAGTAGGAACAGATGTCGATGGAAATCCGTTGACGTACACGCTGCAAACGCAAGCGAGCAATGGAGTAGCTGTTGTGAATGCAGACGGGACGTTTACGTATACGCCGAATTTAAATTTTAATGGAACCGATGTGTTTACGGTGTTGGTAAGCGACGGCCAAGGTGGGACAGCGGTTTCAACGGTAACGATTAATGTTCAGCCGGTCAACGATCCACCAGTGACAGTAGGCCTAGCGTTTACAATCAATGAAGATAACGTTATTTCAAATCAAGTACCTGCTAGTGATCCAGAAGGAGACCTGTTAACGTTTAGTTTGTTAAACGCACCTATCAATGGGACTGCAGTTGTCAACGCAGATGGGACGTTTACCTACACGCCAAACCTTAACTACAACGGAACAGATACCTTTAGTGTTCTTGTATCAGACGGTCAAGGAGGAACAGCGGTTTCAAATATTTCTATTACAATCGTATCAGTCAATGATCCGCCAGTTGTTCAAGACCGAACGATCACAACAACGGTTAATATTCCAATTTTAAGTAGTGTGCCAGCTTCAGACCCAGAAGGAAATGCGTTAACTTATACAGTGGAACAGCCACCAACAAACGGTACGGTTATATTGAACGGAGACGGGACTTTTACGTATACACCGAATCCAGCATATGTTGGCGGAGATCTGTTTACAGTTCTTGTCACTGATTCAGAAGGAGCGACAGCACTCTCAACAATAACTGTTACTGTATTAGCGACCAATGGAAACACAACGGCTCAAGACGCGCAGTTAACGACGCCAGAAGATATTCCTGTGCAGGGGCAATTGGTAGCGACAAACGTATTAGGTAATCCGCTTGTCTATACTCTTCAAGGTCCACCTGCTTTTGGAACGGTTACGTTAGATAGCGCCACAGGAGTATACACCTATACGCCCAACCAAAACTTTAATGGCAAGGATTCATTTACCGTATTTGTGACGGATAACGCCGGAGGAAACGCAATTTCTTCTCAAGTGATTACGGTTACGCCAGTGAATGATCCGCCAGTCGTACCAAACTATCAGATTACAACGCTTGAAGACACGCCTATTGCGTCAGTGGTTATCGCAACAGATGTAGACGGTAATTCACTCACATACTCACTTCTTGTTGCGCCAACAAACGGAGTAGCTTTGGTAAATACGGATGGCACCTACACGTATACACCGAATCCAAACTTTAATGGAACAGATCAGTTTACAGTTCTCGTTGATGATGGTCAAGGAGGAACAGCAACATCCATTATTACGGTCACAGTCGTTCCAGTGAATGATCCGCCGGTTGGACCAAATGAAATCTTCGTTACAACGCTTGAAGACACTACGCTAATTGGTCAAATTATTGCAACAGATCCAGACGGGGATGTATTGACCTATGCTCTTGAAAATGCACCAATAAACGGAACAGCCGTTGTTAACCTGGACGGAACTTATACGTATACGCCGAACCTTAACTATAACGGCAAGGATTCATTTACGGTGCGAATTAGTGACCCATCTGGAGCATTTATTATTACGAATGTAATGGTCACCGTTATTCCAGTAAACGATCTGCCAACCGTTCCGAACTATGCTTATACGATTCTAGAAGATACCGCTTTGAATAGCATAGTTGTTGGGACAGATGCAGATGGAGACCCGCTCACCTATTCACTAGCAGCTCCACCTGCTAATGGAACCGCAGTCGTTAACCTAGACGGCACGTTTACGTACACGCCAAATCCAGACTTTAACGGGCAAGATAATTTCTTTGTGAACGTACAGGATCAAAACGGCGGCACCGCTATCTCGGAGATTGTCATTACCATTGTACCTGTCAATGACCCACCAATTGCGCCGAATGTAATTACGGTTACAACGAATGAAGACGTTGCGGTAGGAGGCACAATTAACGCAATTGATCCAGACGGAGATCCATTGACGTATACGCTTGAAGACGCTCCTATTAATGGAACCGTAGTAATTGACTCACAGGGCTCGTTTGTATATACGCCCAACTTGAATTTTAACGGAACGGACACGTTTGCGGTTCGAGTAAGTGATACAAGCGGAGCATTTATAGTTGTGAACGTACAGGTCACTGTGAGCCCAGTTAACGATGTGCCAACCGTACCGGATTATCAGTTTAGTATTAACGAAGATACTGTGCTAACAAACCAAGTCGTTGGTACGGATGTAGACGGGGATCCGTTAGCGTATAGCTTGCTTTCTCCACCGGTGAACGGAACAGCCGTCGTGAATCCAGACGGGACGTATACGTACACGCCAAACGCAAACTTTACCGGAACGGATAATTTCTTTGTGCTGGTGACTGACCCTAATGGAGGGCAAGCGGTATCAACTATCACAATAAACGTATTACCAGTAAACGACCCACCGATTGCACCAAATGTAATTGAGGTTGTAACGAATGAAGATACGGCTATTACAAGTGCTGTAAACGCCGTGGATCCAGATGGAGATTCATTACTGTATACCCTTGAAAATACGCCAGTAAACGGAACGGCAGTGGTGGATCCGCAAGGTTCGTTTTTATACACACCAAATCTTAATTACAGTGGACCGGACACATTTACAATCCGAGTAACCGATACGGCTGGGAACTTTATTATTGTAAATGTTAACGTCACGGTTGTACCGGTAAACGATCCACCGATTGTACCAAACTATCAATATACGATTTTAGAAGATACGATTCTTATCAATCAAGTGTTTGCTACCGATGTAGACGGAGACCCATTAACGTATACGCTAGCTTATCAAAGTAGCAATGGTATAGCGACTGTGAACCCGGATGGAAGCTTCACATATATTCCTAACCCTAATTTCATTGGTGAAGATAACTTTGGCGTAACGGTTAGTGATGGGCAGGGAGGTACAGCTTTATCCATCATTACGATTACGGTTACACCGGTAGATGATCCGCCGATTGCGCCAAATGAAATCATGATTTCTACACCGGAAGAAACCCCTGTTACAACTCAAATTGTCGCAATAGACCCAGAAGGATTACCGTTAACGTATGCGATTGAAGACGCACCGATTAACGGAACGGTTATCATTGATAATAATGGCGTGTTCACCTATACACCGAATGAGAATTTCACGGGTGGAGATACATTTACCGTTCGAATTACGGACGTAGGTGGAAACTTTGTTATTACGACCGTGCTGGTTATGGTAACACCTGTTGAACAGCCGCCGGTTGTGCCAAACTACTCAATAACCACTCTGCAAAATCAAAGTGTAACTGGCACAGTTGTTGGAATCGATCCAAACGGAGACCCGATAACGTATAGCCTAGGGCAGCCTGCACAAAATGGTGTGGTGACGGTTAGTCCAGATGGAAACTTTATTTATACGCCAAACACTGATTATGTAGGAAGCGATTTATTCACCGTCATCTTAGAAGATACAACAGGATTAACTGCTACTTCATTTGTTAACGTAACAATAACACCAGTAAATCGTACGCCTGTTACAAATGATTTTACCGTTAATACACTTGAAAATACGCCGGTAAGCGGGCAAACGCCAGGGGTTGATCCAGATGGAAACCCAATTACCTATTCTATATCAGGACTTCCATTTAATGGAACACTAACGGTAGATAGCGCGACAGGTGTATACACGTACACGCCAAATTCAGGCTTTGTAGGTATTGATTCGTTTACAATTGAGCTTCATGATAATGCTGGCGGCGTTGCTCAATCTCTTGGAACAGTCACTGTCATTAGTACGAATCGCCCGCCAACCGTAAATGACTTGTCCATTGCAACGCAGCAAGGATTACCGGCAACAGGGCAATTGATTGGAACGGATCCGGATGGAGACCCAATTCGCTTTAGGCTAAACCTAGCTCCTTTAAATGGAAGCGTAGTGGTCAATAGTGATGGTACGTTTACGTATATACCGAATATTGGCTATGTTGGTACCGATAACTTTTCGGTTGTCGTAGAAGATACCCGGGGAGGGCAAGACTTTGGAACGGTATCCGTCACCATTAACCTAGCACCTCCACCATTTACTGTCCTTGGTGCAGATGTTACAACGCTTATTAATCAACCAGTTGATGGGTTAGTTGCTGTTGATGACCCTGAAGGTAATATTGTATCGTACCAAATTAGCACCCAGCCTCAAAATGGAACGGTTATTCTTAATCAAGACGGGACGTTTACGTATACCCCGAATCAAAATTTTGTTGGGGAAGGTTTCTTTGACGTCATTGTTACGGATGGCAATGGTGTTCAAGGGATAGGTACGGTTATTATCAACGTACTGCCGTCTTCAAGTATAATCGTAGTTATGGATTCTGAAATTTCTCTTGAGTTTAATACACCGATAGACGGGCAAGTTATGGCGACAAGTACGACGGGGCTTCCGCTATTGTATACGCTCCAAACGCCGATACAAAATGGAACGGTAACGGTCAATTCCGACGGTACGTACCGCTATGTGCCAGCAGCTGGATTTTTTGGTTCCGATAACTTTTCGGTACTTGTAACTGATTCAGAAGGTAACGCAGAGATTGCTAATGTGGTTGCTGTCGTTCAAGGACCGGTTAACGCCCAGCCAATTGTCACAGACCAAACGGTTCAAACGATTGAGGGTCAGCCTGTATCAGGAACTGTTATTGCAACGGATCCAAACGGGCAGCCGCTGACGTATACGCTTCTTGGAAGCGGAGCTGTGAATGGAGTTGTGATGTTAAATCCAGATGGAACGTTCACGTATACGCCAAACGCGGGATTTGTTGGCAATGATGCGTTCAGTGTACTGGTAGAAAATCCACAGGGATTAAACGCTACTACTACGATTGCCGTTGTAGTTACGCCGTTTCCAAATCAGGTTGTTGCAGAGAATCTCGTCATTCGAACAGTCAGTAACCAGCCTGCAACTGGTCAAATAATCGCAAGAGATCAGCTTGGCATACCGCTTGTGTACTCACTCAATATAAGTCCTTTATATGGAACAGCAGTAGTCAATCCAGATGGATCCATTCTCTATACGCCAAATGCAGGGTTTAGCGGCCAAGACCAGTTTAGTGTACTCGTTGTAAATGACCAGGGAGATCAAGCGATTTCTCAAGTAACAGTCGTTGTGGATAATCCAGCAAGCACAATTATCGTTCCGGATACAACCATTCAAACAGTCCAAAATCAAAGTGTTCAAGGTATTGTATTAGCGAGTGATTCTCAAGGCAGACCGCTTCGTTACTCCCAAGGATCCATGCCAGAGAACGGGACGGTTGTGGTTAATCCAGACGGAACGTTTACGTACACGCCAAATCCACAGTTCTTCGGAACGGATTCGTTTACGGTATTTGTGCAAAATGACCGTGGAGACTCATCTTCAGGAGTAGTAAGGGTTGTTGTTGAAGAACTTCAAAGTGAAATCACGGTAGAGCCACTTACAGTGTCTGGTCAGCAAAATCAGCCGGTTAGCGGTCAAGTGGTAGCAACAGATGCGCTTGGACACCCATTAACGTACGCTGTCGGTATCGGACCAGCAAATGGAACGCTTCTCTTTAACCTAGACGGAACGTTTACCTATACGCCAAATCTAGACTTTGCAGGCATTGATAGCTTTACGGTAATTGTTCGAAATGATTTGGGTGATTCAGTCACGGTGGTTGTATCGGTAGTTATTGCTAGTGCTGGAAGTCAAGTAACAGCAGATGACCAAAACGGAACGGTTGTCGCAGGACAGGTGCTTCAAGGGCAAATTGTAGCAAGTGATTCACAAGGACGCCCGCTCACTTATACGGTAGCGACAACGCCGAATTCTGGAACGGTTGTTGTAACCGTAAGCGGTGCCTACACGTATACGTCAAATCTTGGTTTTGCTGGAAGGGATCAGTTCACTGTTATTGTTCGAAATGATTTAGGGCAAGAAGCATTTTCGGTTGTGACTATAGACGTAACCCCATCAGCAAACGTTATTACAGCAAATGATGTAACGCTACAGACAACTTCCGGAACACCTGTAAACGGCTTGTTTACAGCAAGCGATACGCAAGGGCGCCCATTAACGTTTACGCTTCGCACGGTACCAACGAACGGTCGAGTGACATTAGGTGCAAATGGTCAATTTGTCTATACGCCAAACGCAAACTTTGTAGGGACAGATTCATTCTCCGTACTAGTAATTGATGACACGGGTGCAGCAACTACGGCAACCGTAACAATTACAGTGATTGAAAATCAGCCAGACGCACCAATTATTAAAGATCAAGCGTTTACGCTAAACGTCAATGAAACGATTCAAGCTCAAATTGTTGCCAGGGATTCACAAGGATTACCGCTGGCCTACAGAATTGTCACTCCACCGCAAAACGGAGTAGCCTTCATTAATCAGGAAACGGGCGTAATCACGTACACGCCAAATCCAAATTTCGTCGGAACGGATTCTGTTGTGGTGAGCGTGACTAATAGTGCTGGTGTAACATCGATAGCAACCATCACCTTTATCGTCCAACGCGGTATCAGTTTTAGGTGTTCAATTATTCTCTAAAGAATTCTCAAAAATCCTTTTGTATAGTACGCTATACAAAAGGATTTTTTAAGAGGAGGCTCGTCATGAGGGAAATAAAGGTAGTGCCGTACAAAACAGAATGGCAAAATCAATATGAAATAGAAAAACGATTATTAGAAGCGATTTTTGGTGCCGAAATTCTTAGTATTCATCATATCGGCAGCACGTCCGTACCTGGCTTAGCAGCAAAGCCGATAATTGATATTTTAGTTGAAGTTAAACAAATTTCGTTGATTCATACATATAATAATGAAATGGTAAAGATGGGCTATGAGTGTAAAGGAGAAAATGGAATAGAAGGAAGACGGTATTTTCAAAAAGGAGGAGAAGATAGAACTCATCATGTTCACATGTATGAACAAGACCATTCCGAAGTGGGTAGACATTTGCGATTTAGAGATTACTTAAGGAACACCCGGATGAGGCATGGGAGTATGCATGTTTAAAACAAGAGCTAGCTAAAAAGTATCAATACAGTCCAGCAGAATACGTAGGAGGAAAAACTTCTTTTATACAAATGATTGATCAGAAAGCGCTTAGAAAGTAAAGGACTTTATCTTTTATATCAAAACAAAATCGTGTACAATAACCTTTGTTAGTAAAAGTGAAGGAGAGTGCCCGCTTGAAGCCCGTTATTAAACAAACTCAGGTTTCGAACAGCCGAAGAAAAAAAATGATGTGGATTGGAAGTTTTTCATTAATTTTGCTAGTGATTGTACTATGTATAGCAATTTCAATTTATGTGGGTCTTAGCTTGACCAAAAAAGAGCGACAGCCTGTAACAGAAAATCCAAGTACGTATGGTTTAACATATCGCGATGAAGCATTTACAAGTAGAGATGGAGAAACGGAGCTTAAAGGGTGGATGATGGAGCCACAAAGTTCTCCGAAAGCTACTATTATTATGTCTCATGGCTACGGAGGAAATCGTCATGATTTAAATGGAGGGTTTCTTCCTTTGAGTAAAAGTTTAATAGAAGCTGGATATCGAGTGGTGACCTTCGATTTTCGAAATGCTGGAGAATCACAAGGAGATCAAACGACAATTGGTGTAAAAGAACAGCTGGATTTACTGGGAGTCATTGATCGAGTGAAGGAAGAAACAGATGAGCCCATTGTTCTATACGGAATTTCAATGGGAGCAGCAACATCACTGTTAGCAGCTGGTCAAGAAGAAGCTGTCCAGGCAGTCATTGCGGACAGTCCGTTTAGTGATTTAAAAACTTATCTCGAGGATAATCTATCAGTATGGTCAAAGCTTCCAGACTTTCCGTTTACGCCACTTACGCTAGCAACGGTTCCGTATATTGCTGATTTAAATCCTGAAGATGCAAGTCCAATACAAGCAGTTGAAGAAATTTATCCTCGTCCTATCTTATTTATCCACAGTAACGGAGATACGGCTATTCCGTATACAGAAAGTCAAAAGATGGTCAAAACACACCCCGATGAATTTGAGCTTTGGGTGCCTAAAGATGTACCGCATGTAAAAGGGTATAGTGAATATCCTACTGAATATGTGAAAAGGGTGACGGAGTTTTTGGATCAATCTTTATCCCTTCAATAACAGCCTTTGAATGAAAGCTCAAAGGCTGTTATTTTTGTTTATTCAGATGATAAAGGAGCTTGAATTGTGCCATCTTCTACGAGCTCAAGATAGAGATTACGAAGGATATACGTTTTGAAAACCTCAAGCTTTCTTCCCTCAATCTTTGTCACGTTTACTGCTTTTAGTTCTTTAATAAACCAGCCTTTAGAATAAAGATGAGCCATATAAGTTCCCTCCGTAATTAGAATAGAAATGCTTTTATTATCTATGCTGCAGAGTGCTTGAACTATGTGATGAGAAACCGAAAAAGTTTTTTTGAGAAAAAGTGATCCAAGCACAAGAATTGTCCGTTTATCTAGTAAGAACAACTTATTTAAAAAAATTTAAAAGAAGGTGATCCAAACTGATAATGAATTCGTTAGGTAAGTAACGAACGCACTTAGAATAAAAAATTCAAAAGAGTGTGATCCAAATTTAAACTTCATTCGTTAGGCAAGTAACGAAGATAGGTCACAGTCAAAAAAGAAAAAAATTTTTAGGAAAAAGTGATCTAAGAATAAAAAAATTTCGTTACGAAAATGTAGAAGAAAAAACAAAACTAGAGGAGATTGTTTTTAAATGAAAATCAGCAAAAAATTAATAGCCCCAGTACTAGGTGCATCACTTCTTGTTCCCACGATGGTAAGCGCAGCAGAACCGGCACAAATGCAGCCGACAGTTGTGACACCAGCAGCAGATTTACGTTCCACTCTTGATCAGCTATTGTCTGAACATTTCGTTTTAGCAGTAACTGCAATGACGAAAGCTTAAATCTATCCGAACTATTGAAGGTTACCTCCTTTAATAAGTCGATTAAACCATCATCTTTTATGGTAATAAATCCAACGATATACGTTTGGATAGTGGCGACGAACGTAACATCTTGTTCTAAGCGATTTATCCAGCCTGCTTGACCTGACCAGATATCAAGCTGCTCAGTTGAATAGTGCTCGCGGTTAATCGTTTTAATCGTTTGTTGAAACAAATCTAATGAAATATCTGCATCAGCTTATTAAGCGAGTTGAGTCGCTAGAAGCAGCGAAAATGAAAGAAGATAAAGTAAACGAAAATCTTTGAGAAGCGTATTGGAAATCCTGTACGCTTTTTTAATGGGCATTTCTTGGTTTTTATTATCTTATTTTTCGGAATAAAAAAAGTTTTTTAGGGAATTGATAAAAATATGAAACTTTTTCTAATTTGTTACGTTTAATAAGGTAGTAGAAAAAGGGGGGATGGACGTGGCACCAACGAAAACAACGTATCTAAGAGATTTATGCTTAATGTATCAAGAGGCAAGTTTTTATGCAACATCCATTCCACGTTCATGCGAAAAAGCGGCCGGAAAATATTTTCAAATGAAAAAGCAAGAAAAGGTAATTGCATACTTAGATACGTCTTTAATCGGATTTTATGGTAAGAGAGGATTTTACTTAACGACCGACGGACTTTATTGGAAGTGTTGGCGTAAAAAGAAAGGATCGATAAGCTGGAATGAGTTTCAACAGCTTACATCTATCTCCCTCAGAGGAGAACAAATTATCTGCTTTAATGATAAAGAGATTTTTCACCTAAATGAAAATGCATATTCTGCTAAGAAGTTAGTAGACTTATTGCAAAAAATTCAGCAGCTATTGTGTCACCATTCACACGAATTTATGTGCAGAGAACATACATATCCATCAATTTCGTTAGAAGAATTAACATCGATTTGCGCATCTTTTCAAGAGAATAACCCGCTACTAAAAGCAGAGCAAGTGTTGGCAACAACAGATCAGTTAGGCATAGAAATGACCAAGGAAATTAAAAACCGCTTACCCGTAGCCAAAACAAATCACATTGTTGCGCATTTAAGTACATATCCCCATCAAAAAACCGAAGGAATTACGATATGTGCAGAGGGGATTTATTTTTCAAAGTCGTTTACAACGCTCTACTATCCATGGAACCTCTTTCGATATGTTCCAATATCAGTAGGGGCTGAGGAGCTTCGAGTGGCCAATAAGTACTCGTTATCATTAAATCATGCGTTTATGTCAAGTGGTGAAGTGATGTCATTCTTAAAACAAATTAAGCGCCATATTCACAAAACCTATGAAAAAGACAATACGAGAAAAATTGATAAACAAACGTTAAGTCTATTTGTATAAGCTAGCAATTAGCCATGTGAAGGAAAATTTCTTTAATTGAAGCTGGCAGATGAAGGTTACAATATAGTTCATAGATTGAATCGGCGTTATGGTCATATGAAGCCCAATATTTCTTTTCCTTTTTCAGGTAAATAGAAAAAGAAATAACTTGCTGTTTGGTTTGACTTGTTTTTAAGGAGATATGAATAACCGGGTTAGTAATCGTATATTCAGTATAAAGCTCTTCTGGAAAATGCTCTATAGCAGTGAGCTCACTATGCTTAATAATGTTCGCTAGTTCAATAAGTTTCATCAGTTCACCTCTATCGATTTACTCGTTTGTATCCTATATCTATTGAAGAAACTTTAAAAATAGACTCTTTTTTTATAAGAAGAGTGAACTTGACTAGTTGACGTTTTGTCTGAATACAAATAAAATTCATATAAAGAAGTAATTCCCTCATTTAGAGATTAAAAGAGTTTGGAAGTGACAGGGGGGTCGTTATGTTGGCGAATGTAGTGGTAGACCAGCGAAAGGCTTATATTGATGAGCTAACCGTAGTTGGGGTTCCAATTCGTACAACGGATCGGGCAGAAGAAAAAGGAACGGGGACAATTCCAGCCCATTGGGACATGTTTTACAAGCAACAAATGGCAAATAAAATTGCTAATAAGGTAACTGGAAAGATGTTTGCGTTATATACAGATTATGAAGCGTCGAATCCGATTGAATTTACGTTTGCACTTGGATATGAGGTCACACCAGGTGGAGAGTTAAGAGAAGAAATGCGAGAGTTTACTATTCCTGCTGGTGAATATATGGTGTTTACAACTGCTATCGGTCCGGCGAAGAAAGTAGTTTTAGATGCTTGGTCGTATATATGGGAGTGGTCGAATAGAAACGAGCGAGCGTTCGTTTTGGATTTTGAGCTATATGATGAGCGCTGCATTGACCCTAATTTCAGTCAGGTTGATATTTACGTCTCGATAAAATCGTAGTCGTTTTAAATGTCTAAAGGAGTAAAGTTGTGATTAGCAATGATTTATTACAAGCGTTAAAGGATGGGTATAAACAAAGAATTAAATGGGTATTTGCCGTTCAGCTTACTTTGTTTTTAGTTGTTGCTACTTTGCTTATTATCAGCTTCATAACAAAGTTTACCGTAAGTCAGCTTAGCTTTATTTTAGCCTGTGTAAGTGCAAGCTCATTTCTTTCTGCAATCGAACATATTATTTTAAAACGAGAGAAGTGGCAGTGGACATTTGAATTCATTCTTTCACTTTTCTTTTTAGGCCTTGCTTTGTTTTTCTTTCTTCATTAATAAAAAGAGGCTGAGACATAAGTAGTTCAGCCTCTACTATACCTGACCGATTGAGAGTTCATAACTTTTAATCGGTCAGGTTTTTTGTTGATTGGGAAAAACCAGTTTGGAAACAGGGTGGAATGGAGCGTAGGACACTCGACTCCTGCGAGAAATAGAGGGAAAACGGAGATCCCGCAGCGCAGCGAGGAGCTCAGGTTCCTCCCCCGCGGAAAGCGAGTGGCCGTAGCGCAATGGAACGAACGTGTTCAGACGAACCAAAGAGATGGGAACAGCTATTGTTCGTCTTTTAGAAGCAATCATTGTGTTATGTCCGACCCTCTTTTTTAGCTTGCTTTTGATTGGCGTCTAAGAGGAGAAATATGTCCATAAGTGAACGTACGCCATAGCCATTCCATAGGGCCAAACTGAAACGAGTTAAACCACGCTTTGCTCCATGCTGCTTGAGCAATAAAGATCACGATGGCAATTGCTGTACCCAAGCTCAAACTAACGTGATTGTATAAGTTGAAAATGTTAAATAAAGTAAAACAGATAACGGTTTGTGCCAAATAATTAGTTAAAGCCATGCGACCGACAAATTGAAGCCAGCTAAGTCGCTTTTTCCAAGCATCTAACTGCAGTAATCGAGTTAAAGTAGCCATATAGAAAAAGCAAAGAGAAAATCCACTTAGGTTTTTAAAGAGATCAGTAGCAGCCGATTTGTACACACCGACATCCCATAGGCCTTGCAGTAATAAAAATAAGCATATAACAAAAGGGATGCTTAGGGTACCGGTTACTATCTGCACCTTTTTAATAAAAGGAGCGTAAGCAGAACCTTCAAAAATCCCTTTTTTCCCAGTATATAAGCCGAACAAAAAGAACGCAAACACGGGTATTAGCGTAAATGGAATATTAATCAAAATTGGAATGACCTCAACTTTTATTCGGTAAGAAAGCCATTCTAGGTAAGGAGCGCTTTCATACATATAAATGTATGTGGGCAGCACATCATCTGCATTTCCTAGTCCAAGTTCGTCCATCATATCAACTGGAATGAAAAAAGTCATGGATAGAAGAGCTAAATAAATAGCTAACAGACTGAAAGCCCATTTAATGAGAGTTTTAGGCATGCGGTTATAAAAAGCTACTAATAAAAAGCCTCCAACTGCGTAAAGGTGTAGAATGTCTCCAAACCATAAAAAAATTAAATGAAGCAACCCAATGATTAATAGAATAGAAGCTCTTCTAAAAAATAAGCTTTTCATCCGTAATCCCTTTGCTTCAGCTCGCTTCATAAACAAATAGAAACCTACTCCAAATAAAAATGAAAAAATGGTAAAAAATTTAACTTGAACAAAAAGCTGCAGAAATGCATATACAACTGCGTCTAGGCCTCCATAGGGTACGTCTACACTGTATAGCTGATTGATGAAATTAGGTGAATGAAAAGCGGGCATATTTACGAGCAAAATGCCAAATAGCGCAAAACCTCGAATGACATCTAACATAATGATTCGCTCACTTGGTTTAACCGGTGAACCTTTCAATCATGATTCAACTCCTTTTCAATTAATAATGTAGCGCAAAAGTCTACGGTTTTACATAACAATATGGATATCTTATCATGAACAAATAAAAAAAATGACAAAATATCCATTGAAAATGATAAAAAAGTTTCACAACTAAAAAGTGCGCAACTATGGATAATAATGGTATGATAAGAAAGAAGATATTATGAAAGGTGGAGAAAAGATGAAAACAGCACTTGTTTTAGGCGGTACACGTTTTTTTGGCACGAATCTCGTTGAAGAATTGCTCGCGAAAAAAGTACAGGTTACCATTGCAAACCGTGGACAGCGTGAAGATTCGTTTGGTGATCGAGTAGAGCGAATTAAGTTGGATCGCGTTGAGAAACAATCCATTATAGAAGCAACACGCGGGCGCAAGTGGGATGTGGTTTTTGATCAAATTTGCTATTCATCTCATGGCGCTTTAGTAGCTGTAGACGCTTTTCGAGATAGTACAAACCACTATGTACTAACATCTACCTTATCTGTATATGGCTCTTCAAAAGAACATTTTCACGAAGAAGATTTTGATCCATATACGTACCCAATATCGTATGCTAGAAAAGAAAATATCTCTTATCAAGAAGGAAAGCGACAAGCTGAAGCCGTACTCTTTCAAAAAGCACCTTTTTCAGTAACTGCTGTACGCATTCCGATTGTATTAGGTGATAATGATTATACGAATCGTCTTCGCTTTCATATTGATAAGGTGATGCATCAAGAAGAAATAGGTTTTCCTGATATTGATGCACAGCTCAATTTTATTTCACGAGAAGAAGCCGGAGCGTTTTTAGCATGGTGCGGAGAGCAAAAGCTAAAAGGACCGATTAATGCATGCTCTAACGGCGTCATTTCGCTAAAAGAGTTAATGAGTTTAATAGAAACTGAAACAAACCAGCAGGCGAAAATTACGAAAAGAGTAACGGATGAGAACGCGTCACCTTATGGGCTAGATCATTCGTGGACCATGAGCAATGAAAAGGCTAGTTTTTGGGGATATGAATTCTCTGATGTGCGCCAATGGCTGCCGCCTTTAATTAAGAAAAAAGTAGCTGAAGCAAAAATTGTTCCGTTATATTAAGAAAAGACTGCGGGTTCGTAGTCTTTTTTTGATGAGCAAAATGATGTTAACATACCAACAGTGGCGTTATACTAGAAGTAATTATAATGAAGGAAGTGGGACAAAGTGGCGAAGCATCATTTTCATTTAAACGCAAATTGGCCAGGAGGACGCAATGAAGTAGGCGAAATTCATTCTGGTCAGTTAAAAACACAAATCTCAATCCCACCAGAAATGGATGGACCTGGAATCGGTACAAATCCTGATGAAATGCTGCTTGGAGCAGCTGCAACATGCTATATTATTACGCTTGCTGCAATGCTTGAAAGAAGCGGTATTTCGCAAGCAGCTCTTACAATGGATTCAGAAGCAGTCGTGGACGTCACCAAAGGTGTGTTTACCTATGAAAAAATCATTCACCGTCCACATGTTGTGTTAGATTCAAAGGATATGGAGAAAAAAAGTCGCGTGCAGCGCCTCATGGAAAAAGCGGAGACCTCCTGCATGATTTCACGAGCAATTCAAGGGAACGTAAAAATTGAATTAGAAGGTACGATAGAAGAAAAAGAAGCTTAATTCAATGTAAGCTTCTTTTTTTCGTTTGACGAGCAAAACTATGACTGAAAGAAATGAGAGTTATAGCGTCTAGTTATTATATCTGAAATTTAATTTTAGGCAATTAATTTGTATGGATAGTTGTGTGATAACCAATCATTAAGACTTATTTTGATAAGTAATTCACTTTACTTATAAAGCGCTTTCAAAAAGTCGTAAGACTATTAAAAAAGTAAAAAAAATTAAAGAAATATAGCGATTTCATTTTGATTGACAGGCTTAACAGTGGTAAAATAGAGACAGATATCAAATACAAGTACTGGAAGAACATCCAGCTTGTAAAGATGTCTGACCATAAGGCAATCAGTATTTTGAAAATGCGAAATCAATCACTTTTAGTACTTTAATTCTAGTAAGACATTAAAAGTTGAATAAAGATTTCACTTATTATAACTCGTTGGGGGTTTTTAAATGGGTAACGAAACGTCAAACAGAGGTGAGCCTTGGAAAGGGTTTTTGGGCCCAAACTATGGCTATGTATTAGAACAGTATGAGTTATATGAAGAAAAGTCGGATTTAGTAGATCCAGAACTAAAAGAACTATTTGATTATTGGGGTGCACCGCCATTGCTTGATAGCAGCTATGCTGAAGCGGGAGATACACAGCCTGTTCCAGCAGCTAATACGGCTAAGATTGCCGCTGCCATTAAGCTAGCAGAAAATATTCGTGCATACGGTCATTTATATGCATCAATCAAACCGTTAGAAAGCGGTAAGAAAGATCCTGTGCTTCTACATCTAGAAGACTATGGATTATCAAAGGAAGATTTAAAAGCAGTACCGGTTGAAATTCTTTGCGCAAATGCGCCTGCACATGTAAAGGATGGTCTGGCTGCAATTGAGTATTTAACCGATGTATACACGAAGACAATGGCGTTTGAATTCCATCATGTACATAACATGGAGGAGAATAAGTGGCTTACTGAAATGGTGGAGTCAGGAGCAATTTTCCAACCTCTTTCTGATGAAAAGCGTATTTCAGTATTAAAGCGTCTAACGGAAGTAGAAGGATTTGAGCAATTTCTACATCGTACATTTGTCGGACAAAAACGATTCTCAATTGAAGGCGTAGATATGCTTATTCCATTAATTGATGAGCTAGTTGCACGCTCTGTCGAAAAAAGTCCGAAAACAGTTAATATTGGAATGGCGCACCGCGGACGTCTAAATGTGTTAGCACACGTACTAGGCAAGCCGTATGAGATGATTTTTGCTGAGTTCCAACATTCACCGAATAAAGAGCTTGTACCATCTGAGGGTTCAATCGGCATTAACTATGGTTGGACAGGAGACGTAAAATATCACTTAGGTGCAGATAAGCAAATTAAAGCTGAAAACACAGTTCGAGCTCGTTTGACATTGGCAAGTAACCCGAGTCATTTGGAATTCGTTAATCCAGTTGTGGAAGGGTTTACAAGAGCTGCTCAGGACGATCGCCAAACAAACGGTTATCCAAAGCAAGACATCACGAAATCTTTTGCGATTCTAATTCACGGTGACGCAGCGTTTCCAGGTGAAGGAATTGTTCAAGAAACGCTAAACTTAAATCAGCTTTCTGGGTACCAAACGGGTGGAACTATTCATATTATCGCTAACAATATGATTGGATTTACAACGGAAAGCGTAGACTCTCGTTCAACGAAATACGCGAGCGATCTAGCAAAAGGATTCGAAATTCCGATTGTCCATGTAAACGCAGACGATCCAGAAGCATGTCTGGCAGCGGCTTACTTTGCATATGAGTATCGTCGCCGCTTTAATAAAGACTTTTTAATTGATCTGATTGGATATCGTCGATTTGGCCACAATGAAATGGATGAGCCATTTGTAACGCAGCCGAAGATGTATGAAATTATTACAAAGCGTCCAACGGTTCGTGCGCTTTACGCTGAACAATTGGAGAAAGCACAAGTGGTTACTAAAGAACAAGTGAATGAAATCAGTGAGCAACTTCAAAAGAAATTGCAGACTGCTTATGATAAAGTACCACCAAAAGCAGAAAAGCGTCATCAAATTATGGAAATGCCAAAAGCAGTATTTAATGGTATTCCAACTTTAGATACGTCTGTGCCAAAAGAAGAGCTTTTAGAAATTAACCGAGAACTTGTGACGTATCCAGAAGATTTTAAGGTATTTCCAAAGTTAGACCGTATTTTGTCAAAACGTGCGAAAGCGTTTGAAGAAAATGGTAAAGCAGACTGGTCACTAGGTGAAGCATTTGCATTTGCAAGCATTTTACGTGACGGTACGCCAATTCGTATCACAGGACAAGACTCAGAACGTGGAACATTCGCTCATCGTCACCTTGTATTGCATGACTATGAGACAGGGGATGTATACTCACCACTGCACACAATGAAGAACGTAAGCGCTTCCTTTGATATTCGTAACAGTCCTCTTTCTGAAGGGTCAGTGTTAGGATTTGATTACGGGTATAATGTGTTTGCACCAGAAACACTTGTGATTTGGGAAGCTCAGTTCGGAGACTTTGCAAATGCTGGTCAGGTTATCATTGATCAATTCATTTCAGCAGGTCGCGCGAAGTGGGGACAAAAATCAGGTATGGTTCTCTTACTTCCACACGGACATGAAGGCCAAGGGCCAGAACATTCAAGCGCAAGATTAGAACGTTTCTTACAGCTAGCTGCTGAAAATAACTGGACGGTGGCAAACGTAACGAGCGCGGCGCAATATTTCCACTTATTACGTCGTCAAGCGGCTGTTTTGAAAAAAGAAGAGGTGCGTCCACTTGTTGTAATGGCACCAAAAAGCTTGCTTCGAAGTGCGTTTAGCGTATCAAATATGGAAGAGTTCACAAACGGTTCTTTCCGCTTAGTTGTCGAACAACCAAACTTAGGTGAAAAAACAGAAGAAGTTGAGCGTATCGTTTTATGCAGCGGTAAAATTAGCGGAGATTTAACAGATCGCATCCAAAAATCTGATAAGTCGCTAGATTGGTTACATGTACTACGCCTTGAGCAGATCTATCCATTCCCAAGACGAGTTGTAGCTGATTTATTTGCTAAATATCCAAACTTAAAAGAAATTGCGTGGATGCAAGAAGAGCCTGAGAATATGGGTGCATGGAATTATGTTGAGTCTAAGCTTCGCGAAGTAGCACCTGAAGGCGTGAGCGTTGATTACATTGGACGCAGAAGACGTTCAAGCCCAGCAGAAGGAGACCCAACCACTCATAGACAAGAGCAAGAGCGTATATTACAAGAAGCATTAACGAAAACACAAATCGCTAATGATGTAGTGACACGATAAGGAAGGGGAATGAACAATGGGAGAAATTAAAGTACCGGAATTAGCAGAATCAATTTCAGAGGGAACAGTAGCACAGTGGCTTAAGCAGGTAGGAGACTTTGTTGAAAAAGGCGACTATATCGTTGAATTAGAAACTGACAAAGTAAACGTTGAGATTACAGCGGAAGATTCAGGCGTACTAACGGAGCTTCTAGCAGGTGAAGGAGATACGGTTCAAGTGGGGGAAACAATTGCTCGCTTAGCAGCCGATGGTCAAGCGCCAGCGCCAAAAGCAGAAGTGAAGGAAGAAGTAAAAGTGGAAGAGCCTGTTCAACAAAAAGAAGCAAAAGAAGAGGTAGCACCTGCGGCAGAAGCGAAGGAAGAGGTTCCGCAAAAGCAGTGGTTAATTGCATCTCCAGCTGCGCGTAAAGCTGCAAGAGAGCGAGGCATTAAGCTTGACGAAGTGCCAACGGCAGATCCGTTAGGCCGCGTTCGCAAGCATGATATCGATTCATTTGCTAGCCAAAAAACAGCAGAGCAAAAAGCTGATGCAAAAGCTCAAAGTGCTCGTCAATCTAAGCCGGTACCTTCTCCAACAGTAAGTGAGAACAGTGATAAACCAGTTGAACGTGTACGCATGTCACGCCGTCGTCAAACGATTGCAAATCGCTTAGTGGAAGTACAGCAAACGGCTGCGATGTTAACAACATTTAACGAAGTTGATATGACAGCTGTTATGGAACTTCGTAAGCGTCGTAAAGACAAATTCTTTGAACAGCATGATGTAAAACTTGGCTTTATGTCATTCTTTACAAAAGCCGTTGTAGCAGCGCTGAAAAAGTATCCATTATTAAATGCTGAAATTCAAGGCAACGAGCTTGTTATTAAAAAGTTCTATGATATCGGTATTGCCGTATCTGCGCCGGATGGGCTTGTTGTACCAGTTGTTCGTGATGCAGACCGCAAAACGTTTGCAGGTATTGAAGGAAGTATCCTTGAGCTTGGGAAAAAAGCGCGTGACAATAAGCTAGCTCTAGGTGACCTGCAGGGAGGAACATTTACGATTACAAACGGTGGAGTATTCGGTTCATTAATGTCAACGCCAATCTTAAATGGTCCACAAGTAGGGATTCTAGGAATGCACAAAATACAGACTCGTCCAGTTGCAATTGACGAAGACCGTATTGAAAACCGTCCAATGATGTATATTGCCTTATCTTATGATCACCGCATTGTTGATGGAAAAGAAGCCGTTGGTTTCCTAGTAACAGTGAAAGAACTGTTAGAAGATCCAGAAACATTATTATTAGAAGGTTAATGAAAAACGAGGCTGGGACATAAGTATTTTAGTCAATGATCTATCCGAACTATTGAGAGTTAACGACTCTTTTATAGTTCGGATTTTTTGTTGATAATGAAGCGCTAGAGACATACTCTGATGTTTTTTGACAATTCTGTAAAAAATAAAAACCCAGTTGACTTATAGGAATTATAGGTGTATTATATAAATAATCAATCTTGTCAGAAAATTTGAGCGTAAAGGGTGAAGAATAATGGAACGTTATGATGTTATTCAAGGAGCGGAAGCTTTTTATCATAAAGGGAATGAAGTTGGTATTTTAGTCTCTCACGGATTTATGGGAACGCCACAAAGCATGGAACATATCGGCCAAGGCTTGGCAGCTAAAGGCTATACGGTTTATGGAATTCGTCTAACGGGCCATGGAACTCACTATCGAGATATTGAACAGGCAACCTATGAAAATTGGAAAGCAGACTTTTTAGAAGGCTATCGCTTTTTAAAAGAAAGATGTGAGCACGTCTTCATCCTAGGGCAATCGATGGGCGGAACGTTAACCTTTCATACCGCAAGTCAAGGATTAGACCTGTCAGGCGTAATTGCTATTAACCCAGCAATGAATTCAATTCCTTCAATGGAAGCTTACAGAAATGCACATACACTTCGCTATGTAAAAGAAGATAAGCCGGATATCAAAGATCCTAACGTACATGAAATTACGTATGATAAGGTACCCGTTCGTTCAATGCGCGAGCTATTATCTTTAATGGATGAAGCGGAGGAACGCTTATCTTACGTAACGTGCCCAGCGCTAGTTTTAACATCCACAGTCGATCATGTTGTACCACCAAGCAACTCAGCTTATATTCTGGAGCATATTCGTTCAAAAACAGCTCATCAAGTTATGCTTCCTAATTCGTATCATGTAGCGTCCATGGACTATGATAAAGACCAAATTATTCAACATACGGCACGTTTTGTTAAAGCGACAGTTGCGAAAAAAAAAGCAGTTGGGGTAAAATGAACGAAGGGCAAAGTTAACGTCCAATCGTTCAAAAGGAGAGACCAAATATGATTCATTTAGAGTGGAATGATCGTCCAACCATCAAACAAGTAAAATGTGTACATACGAATGCGAAAAAGTACATGGTAGAAAACGTGCTAACAGCAGGAAAAGTATACGATGTAAAAAATGAAACGGAAGAGTTTTACTTTGTAGTCGACAACACAGGTCAAGTTGGTGGCTTTTACAAAGAATATTTTGAAGCGTAAGATGAAAACCACTGCGGATGCGGTGGTTTTTTTATGAGTGTGTGTCAACGCATCTAAGTATCTAAAAAAACTATATTCTAAATAATAAACATAAAGTAAAACCAGCAGCTAAGAACAAGTGTATGCTGTAGGTAGCTACTCCGAGAGAAAATAAAGAAGGCGTCTTTTATTCTTAAATTAATATTGGTATGATATAGAAGCAATCTCAAATGAAATCGGAGTGTTTAAGGTGGAAGAAAAAGAAGGTTTATATGCCAATATTGATCTGGACAAAGTATATGAATACAAAGATCTCCCTGATAAAGTTGCGGGTCGCTGCGACAACTGCGAGAGCGTTCATTTTAAAAGTAGTGTAGGAGAAGGGAAATTTTTGCGAGAATGCGTTAGCTGTGGCATGAAAAAGAATATTTAAGCGTTAAAAGCGTCGTACGTAGAAAAGAGATGGCTCATGAAGCTGTTTCTTTTTTTGTATAAAAAACAGAAGTGTATTTATTTATTTATTTATTTATTTTGAGCATAAAGTCTTATTAAAAGATGACAAAAACACCTATTAATTTAACCTATTTTCTATATAATGGTATAAGTGAACGTACAATCGCGTATTTGTTTAGATTAAGAGAGAAGAGGAGGCGAAAACCTAAATGGCGAATGAGCATGAACTATTTCCAGAGAAGCGAAACCAAGATGAGCCAAAGGTTAAGGTAGAACGAAAAGAAGGAGAGCCAACTTCAGCTTTTAAAGGAGCATCTTGGGGAGCGCTACTGATTGGAGTTGTAGCTTACTTGGTTGGATTATTTAACGCAACGATGGAGCTAAATGAAAAAGGCTACTATTTTGCTGTTTTAGTATTTGGACTTTATTCAGCGGTATCTCTTCAAAAAGCCGTTCGAGACAAAGAGGAAGATATCCCTGTTACAGGTATTTATTATGGAATTAGCTGGTTTGCACTTATTGTATCGATTTCATTAATGGTTATTGGTTTATATAACGCAGGGAGTATTACGCTAAGCGAAAAAGGCTTCTACGGCATGTCATTTGTGTTGAGCTTGTTTGCAGTAGTGACAATTCAAAAAAATATTCGAGATACGCAACGAGCAAAAGAGCGAGATTAATAGCTCTTTTGCGTACATAGAACCCTCTACTTTTTATTTTGAAAGTGGAGGGTTCTTTATGCAAATAATTACATTTAACCCTTTAATTATGATATTATCTTAATATACTATAGCTTGCTAAAGGGGAATTTAAATGAATTATGAGGGTTTAATAGGTGTCATTCTTCTTTTTATACTTTACTTTTCAACTAGCCATTACTATTTGAAAAAGAGGTTAAATATTCAAGAAAAGCGTGTAAGTCTGTTTTCCAAAGATAGAAAGAGGCTGTATAGGGTGATTGAAGGTATCATAGTAGTATTGTTCATTTATTTTCTTGGTGTTGTCACGTTTTCAGAGAGAAGCGATGAGTTTCCCATCTGGATTCGAGCACTGCCAGTGTGTGGCTTTTTTATTTTAGTAGATACTTTGCGAGGAATTGAGCATTGGATGACTGATAAAGAGTCAAAGAGCTATGTTTATGAATTCCTTGGAGTAGTATTTATGCTAGCACTGCTTGTTATCATATCTTTATAATTATTTGGAAAAGTCGGAAGTATACAATTTGTTAAAAGGGGCTAAAGCTGGATTGACCAATTTTAAAACTATAGTAAAATCAAAAAAGTGACAGCGCGCATGCTGTCGCTTTTTTTGTGAGCGTTTTAATTAGAAGGAGGATGTTTATGTACGCGTTAAAACCATATCGCTTTCCGCTCATTTTACTAGCATCTATTTTTGCTGGTGGAGCAGTAGGGTTTTTTGCTGGAGAGAAAGCAGAAGTGTTAAAGCCACTAGGGGACATTTATTTAAACTTAATGTTTATGGTTGTTGTGCCGCTCGTGTTTTTTAGCATTGCAGCAGCCGTATCAAACACTGCGAATATGAATCGCTTTGGAAAAATCATTGGCTCAATGTTTGGCGTTTTTATTTTGACTGGCATTATTTCATCTTTATTAATGCTTTTTGCGGTTAAGGCATTTTTATCAGTTGATGCGTCACCAATTACAATTGAAAAGCCAGATCAGGTAGAAAATATTAATATTGCCGATCAGTTTGTACAAGCATTTACAACGTCTGACTTTGTGGATTTACTGTCTCGTGAACATATGCTTGCACTTATTGTTTTTGCCGTACTTTTAGGATTATCAGCAACGCTAATTGGTGAAGCTGGAAAGCCGTTTGTGAAAGTACTACAATCAGGTTCACAGGTGTTTATGAAAATGGTAACGCTTGTGATGTACGTGGCACCAATTGGGTTATTTGCTTACTTCGCGTCGTTAGTTGGTGTATTTGGTCCTGATTTATTAGGAACGTATGCAAAAGCAGTAGCCGTATATTACCCGGTAGCTCTTTTATACTTCTTTGTTGGCTTTACGCTTTATGCCTTTTTAGCAGGAGGAAAAGAAGGGATCGTTCGTTTTTGGAAAAATATCTTAACGCCAGCGGTTACGGCTTTAGGGACAGGGAGCAGCGTAGCCAGCGTGCCTGTTAACCTAGAGGCAGCTAAACAAACGGGCGTTCCAAAAGATGTGCGAGAAACGGTCATTCCAATTGGAGCAACCGTACATATGGACGGGTCTTGCTTGGCTGCAATCTTAAAAATTTCATTTGCCTTTACGCTATTCGATATGGATTTCAGCGGCATCGATACGTTTGTGAAAGCCGTTGTTGTTGCTATTTTATGTGGTGTTGTCATTGCGGGTCTACCGAGCGGAGGCGCAGTTGGTGAGATGTTGATTTTAACGATGTTTGGCTTGCCAATTGAAGCACTTCCGGTTATGGCCGCGCTAGGCATGATTGTCGATCCACCTGCAACAATGGTGAACGTAACGGGAGATAACGTATCTTCTATGCTTGTGTCACGCATTGTAGAAGGTAAAGGTTGGCTGAAAAAACAAATAGATACAAAGCGAATCGCTTCGTAGCAAACGTGAAAGCGCATCAGCTCAAAGATAGCTGGTGCGCTTTTAGCGTATTACTTGATTCGAGGGTGTTTTTCTTGAATAATAAAAGAGTAAGCATCCTGTAAGAAGAAGTAAGGAGCGAAGTATTATGAATGAAAAATGGAAAGTCCATAAAATTAAAACTGACTGTGAACCGTGGCTTTTTCTAGATGGTTGGGAAAAAGACATTATTGAAACGATTGAATTCGACCATAAAAAAGAAGCGCTTGAGCATTATACAAGGCTTATTCATGAACATCAAGCGAGTTATCGCCACGTTCATATGAAAAAGCTATCTCTTTTTACCTTTTGGAATGACTGTGAGAAAGAGTTTTGTGAAGCGTGTGATGATGATCTTCAAATTTTCCACGGCGTCTTGTTTATGAAAGGTGAAGACGTATATGATCTAAATGAAAACGAGGAAGGCTTTTCGTTTCTGCAAATGAAATAACCTTTTCTTCTACATCATTTTCCCATATAATTACACTAACAATAGTGGAAAAGGAGGGCGCTATGAACAATTCAAAACGAGTATGGTTTGACTTGCTTTTTTACATTGCAATCCCGTACCTTATCTGGAATCAGGGAAAAGATCTTATCGGTGATTATTACGCCATTTTATTATCGACAGCCCCTGCATTCTTCTATACCATCTATACGTTTATTAAAGAGCGTCAATTTAACGTAACGGGACTGTTTCTTGTTATTACCTTGCTTGCGCGAACAATTGTAGATTTATTGTCGGGTAATGCAGAAACCATGCTGGTTAATCAGGTTTATTTTATGATTGGACTAGCTATTTTTACGTTTATAACGATTTTAGTGAAGCGTCCAATTGGGCTATATTTCTTTGTTGATACGGCCTATTTAATGGGATATAAGCGTGAAGATTCAAAAAAGCTATTCTTTGAGCAAGATCTCTTTAAAATGATGAACTGGTTAACCGTTTTATTTGCGGGGCGCTATGTGTTTTTAGCCATTGTAAAATACGTTCTTATTCAAAAGTACGGTGTTGAAGGGTATGGCAACATGATTGTCTTTCGCCAAGCAGTGACGTGGGCGTTCTCAATTTTGATCGCCATCTATACGTACTTTATTTATAAAAAGATTCAAGAGAAAACAGGAATCGATAATCCGGTGAATCCAAATATGAATGAATAATAAAAGCGCTTCCCAACATGGGAGCGCTTTTGTTACAAATACGTGAACAGTACATCAAACGTTGACACCTGCTCGCGAAAAAATAGTAAAATAAGTTGTCATAGAACTTGGATAAAGAGTAGGTGTGCAATTTGAAACTGTTAGTATGTAAAAAACAGCCGTATATAGCATTAGAAATGATCATGGTATTTTTTACAGCCATTTTTTTGATTTTAGCTTTTTTTGATTATCGTCAAACATTCTTTTTATTTTTTACACTCGGAATCGTGTTTGCTATCCGAGGCTTTGAAATGCAAGAAGGAGAGAAGAAGTCTCAGGGAACAAAGTGGCTCCTTGCGGGGGTTGCTCTTATTATGTTGAATATTGTGTTGTTTGTCGTATATGCCGTCAACCGCTAAGCCTTTCTTCGAGTAGAAGAGAGGTTTTTTTGAAAAAATGTTCAGGTAGTATTATAAAAATGTTCATTGTTTGGTAAGATAGAAAAATGAAAACGCTATACTGACGTAAAGGGGATGCTTATGGAAAGCGACAAGTTAACGAAAGCAATCGAAGCAGCAAAGATGTATTATCTGTTTGACTATAATCAAAATGAAATTGCTAAAAAGCTTGGAGTTTCAAGGCCAACTGTTTCACGCTTACTGCAACAAGCTAAATCTGAAGGCATTGTACAAATTAAAATTATCGATTCTACCATCGATGTGAAAGAGCTATCAGCTCAGCTAGAACAAACGTTTAAACTAAAAAAAGCAATTGTCGCATCTATACCTCATGAAGATCGAAACCTTGTAAAGGAAGGTTTAGGAGAAGCAGCAGCAGATTACCTTGATAAAATTGTAAAAGATGAAGATATTATTGGCGTAACGTGGGGAACAACGCTTTATCATGTAGGGATGAAGCTCAAAAATAAGCGTGTAAAAGATGTGAAAGTTGTACAGTTAAAAGGTGGAGTTAGCCATTCTGAAACCAATACGTATGCTTCTGAAATACTGCATCTGTTTGGAAATGCTTATAGCACCGTTCCTCTTTATTTACCGCTTCCGGCTATTGTTGATCATGTTGTAGTAAAGCAGGCAATGGAAGCTGATCGTCATATAAAAGGAATATTAGAGCTTGGCAAAAAAGCAAATATTGCGATCTTTACGACGGGTCCTATTAAAACAGATTCTTTGCTGTTTCAGCTAGGTTATTTCACAGAAGAGGATTTAAAACAGCTAGATCCGCACGCAGTCGGTGATATTTGTTCACGATTTTTCGATGAAAATGGGTGTATTTGCAACCCGAGCTTAAATGAACGCACGCTTGGTTTAGATTTAGAAGAACTTAAGCAAAAGGAACATTCGATCCTCGTAGCGGGAGGGGCGCACAAGGTGAAAGGTATTTACGGTGCGATAAAAGGCGGGTATGTTAATACACTAGTCACAGACCCATTTACAGCTCAGCAGCTGCTTGAAAAAGTGACATCATAAAAAACGTTGAACAAATGTCAAAATAAATATTTACATTTGTTCAACGTTGAGATATAGTGAAGATGTAAGTTGTTGAAAGCGTTATAATTTTGAAAAGAAAGCGCATGGGGAGGCCATATCAATGAGAGTTGTAGATCTAATTGAAAAAAAGCGAAATGGCTTAGAATTAACAAAAAGTGAAATTGACTTTATTATTACTGAATATACAAATGGTAACTTGCCTGACTATCAGATGTCCGCACTAGCAATGGCAATTTATTTCCAGGATATGACGCAGGAAGAGCGCGTTCATTTAACGACAGCGATGGTAAACTCAGGTGATCAAATTGACTTAAGTGAAATTGAAGGCATTAAAGTAGATAAGCACAGTACAGGTGGAGTAGGAGATACAACAACGTTAGTACTTGGACCACTTGTTGCAGCGGTAGGCGTACCGGTCGCTAAGATGTCAGGTCGCGGCCTTGGTCATACGGGTGGAACAATCGATAAGCTAGAAGCTGTCCCAGGATTCCACGTTGAAATTACGAACGACGAATTTATTCGTCTAGTAAACACAAACAAACTAGCGGTTATTGGACAAAGCGGTGACTTAACGCCAGCAGATAAAAGTTTATACGCACTACGTGACGTAACGGCAACAGTTGATTCAATTCCACTGATTGCAAGCTCAATTATGAGTAAGAAGATTGCAGCGGGTGCAGACGCAATTTGTTTAGATGTTAAAACTGGAAACGGTGCGTTTATGAAAGACTTAAAAGATGCAGAAGCATTAGCACAAGCAATGGTTGAAATCGGAAAAGGTGTTGGACGAAACACAAAAGCTATCATTTCTGATATGAGTCAACCGCTTGGATTTGCGGTTGGAAACGCGCTAGAAGTGAAAGAAGCAATCGATACGTTAAAAGGTGAAGGGCCGGAAGATTTAACAGAATTATGCTTGACGTTAGGTAGCCATATGGTTATGCTTGCAAAGAAAGCAAGCAGCCTTGAAGAGGCGCGTGCGCTATTAATAGAAGTGATCGATAACGGACAAGCACTTGCAACATTTAAAACATTCCTTGAAGCACAGGGTGGAGATGCATCCGTAGTAGATGATCCATCACAGCTTCCGGATGCTTCTTATAAAATTTCGGTTCCAGCAAAAGCAGATGGCTATGTATCAGAAATTGTTGCTGAGCAAATCGGCGTAGCAGCAATGAAACTTGGTGCAGGTCGCGCAACAAAAGAATCAGTGATTGATTTAGCTGTTGGTGTAGTACTGCACAAAAAAGTAGGAGATGCTGTTAAGAAGGGCGATACGCTTGTAACAATTCATAGTAACTCTGAAAACGTGGATGAAGTAATGAACTTTATTTACGATTCTTATACAATTGTATCTGAACAGGTAGATGCACCAACGCTCATCTACAAAGAAATTCATTAATTCTAGTGCGCCTAAAGGCCGCGATGGTTCAACTAGGTATTCAGTGGAAGAGAAATAGAGCTTCTACAGGTTAAAATTTTACTTTATAAGAGGATTGAAAGGAAGAATTAAACATGAGCAACGAAATTACAAAAATGATTGACCACACTTTATTAAAAGCTAACGCAACAGAAGAGCAAATTACAGTACTTGCACAGGAAGCAAAAGAATATTCATTTGCATCTGTATGTGTGAATCCAACGTGGGTTAAAAAAGCTGCTGAGTTATTACGCGATGCACAAGAAGTAAAAGTATGTACGGTAATTGGTTTTCCACTAGGGGCAAGCACACCAGAAGTAAAAGCATTCGAAACAACAAATGCAATTGAAAACGGTGCAGACGAAGTTGATATGGTCATTAACATCGGTGCGTTAAAAGACAAAAATTACGATTTAGTAGAGCGTGATATTAAAGCAGTTGTTGACGCTGCAAAAGGTAAAGCATTAGTGAAAGTAATCATTGAAGCATGTCTATTAACAGACGAAGAAAAAGTAAAAGCTTGTGAACTATCTGTTAAAGCAGGTGCGGACTTTGTTAAAACATCTACTGGCTTCTCAACAGGTGGCGCAACGGTTGAAGATGTTGCGTTAATGAGAAAAACAGTTGGACCAGACTTTGGCGTAAAAGCATCTGGTGGCGTACGAGGATTAGAAGACGCTAAAGCGATGATTGAAGCAGGTGCTACGCGTATCGGTGCAAGCTCTGGTGTTTCAATTGCTAAAGGCGAAATTAGCAACAGCTCATACTAATTCGATTAGAATCTGAAGAGAATGTCTAGCGGGTTAGCTTATACACTGAGCTAACCTGCTTTAAACCATGAAAAAGGATGATGAATGAATGGAACCGAAAAAATTAATTGATGAAGCAATTGTTGCAAGTAAACAAGCATATGTTCAATATTCAAATTTTCATGTAGGTGCAGCTCTTTTAACAAAGGACGGAAAACTATATCACGGATGTAATATCGAGAACGCTTCCTATGGTTTAACAAACTGCGCAGAGCGCACGGCGATTTTTAAAGCTGTTTCAGAAGGTGAAAAAGAGTTTCAAGCAATCGCAGTTGTTGGGGATACAGAGGGACCAATTTCTCCATGTGGAGCTTGTCGTCAAGTTTTAGCTGAGTTCTTTTCACCAGGCACAGTCGTGATTTTAGCTAATTTAAAAGGCGATCACGTTGTGACAAACATTAATGAGTTGTTACCAGGGTTCTTTTCATCAAAAGATTTACACAAAACGTAAAGAATTGTTTTGAAAAAAACGCTCTCGGCAGCAGCTGTTTAAGGCCTATAAGGATAGGATTTAAATGGGAATTTATACAACTAGTGGGGAGTCTATTACATGCAATACTTAATTGGAATACTAGGGTTATTAATTGTGTTTGGTTTAGCATTTTTAGCAAGTAACAATAAAAAAGGCATTAAGTATAAGCCAATCCTTATTATGATTGTGCTTCAACTGCTGCTTTCAATGCTTCTATTAAACACAAAGTTTGGTTTTATCATCATTGATGCAATTGCAACAACGTTTAATAAATTATTGGAATATGCTGCTGAAGGAATTGAATTTGTATTTGGGGGCTTAGCGAACGACGGAACAGCTCCATTTTTCTTAACGGTTTTGCTTCCAATCGTATTTATCTCTGTATTAATTGGGATTCTACAGCACTTTAAGATTTTGCCTTTCATCATGAAGGGTATTGGTCTTCTTTTAAGCAAAATTAACGGAATGGGAAGACTTGAATCTTATAACGCAGTAGCTTCTGCGATTGTAGGTCAATCAGAAGTATTTATCACAGTAAAGAAACAGCTAGATAAACTACCTCCAAACCGTCTATATACATTATGTGCGTCTGCAATGTCAACGGTTTCAATGTCAATTGTTGGTGCGTACATGACAATGATTGAGCCAAAGTACGTAGTAACAGCAATCGTTATTAACTTATTTGGTGGTTTCATCATTGCGTCGATTATTAATCCGTATACAGTAACGACAGATGAAGATATTTTAGAAGTGCAAGATGAAGAAAAACAAACGTTCTTTGAAATGATTGGCGAATATATCATGGATGGATTTAAAGTAGCCATCATTGTAGGGGCAATGCTTATTGGATTCGTTGCGCTAATCGCAGCCATTAACAACGTATTTGAAATGATTCTTGGAATTTCGTTCCAAGAAATTCTTGGCTATGTATTTGCACCATTTGCCTTCATTATGGGTATTCCAGGTTCAGAAGTGGTAGCTGCTGGTGGAATTATGGCAACAAAGCTTGTAACGAATGAGTTTGTGGCGATGATGAGCTTAGCGGATATGTCTGGACAGTTTAGTGAGCGTACGCTAGGAATTGTTTCTGTATTCTTAGTGTCATTCGCAAACTTCTCTTCAATTGGTATTATTTCTGGAGCTGTTAAAGGCTTAAGTGAAAAACAAGGAAACACAGTGGCTCGCTTTGGTTTACGCTTATTGTACGGTGCAACGTTAGTAAGTGTGTTATCAGCGATTATTGTAAGCTTTATTTTATAAAACAAATGAAGAAGGAAAAGCATTTCTGCTGCGGGCAGGATTGCTTTTTTCTTTTGTGGGAAGATAAGAATCATACAGTACTTCGAGCACATATAAAGGAGGTAGTAAAGAGTCTAGTATTCTTTACGACAACATGGACAGCATTGGATTATTACTATCAGGAGCAGCGCTGTTTTTAAACGGGCTGATGCTTTTAGGAAAAGCAAACGATAAAAACGTCGGGGTGTTTAACCTATTTGTCGGCGTCTTTCAAATGATTGCGCCGTTTTATTTAATTATTGTTTCAGATCAAACAAACTGGGTGCTTTACGAAAAAGCCGCTATTTTCTTATTTGGCTTAACGTATTTGTATGTTGGTGTAACCGTTATCAAAGGAATGGAAGGAACAGGCCTTGGCTATTATTCGCTTTGGGTATCGATTTTAGCTCTTGTTTATATGACCATCGCTTTTACAAGATATGGTGACGTTGTAAACGGCTTAACGTGGTTGCTGTGGGCATTTCTTTGGTTTCTATTTTACTTTATCAACACGCAGGAGCGGGATATTACAGAATATGTGGGAAAAGTCGCCGTTGTCCAGTCGTGGATTACGCTTACCATCCCGGCACTCTTTAACTTAACAGGCGTATGGGGAGCAGAAGGTCTTTACTACATGTGGATTGCTGTGCTGTCAGTTGCCATTTTATACTTTATCTACCTAGGTTATAAGTTATTCTTTAATGAGCGACGCGTGCTGATGAAATAAAAAAGAGACTGAGACATAAGTAGTTCAGCCTCTACTATACCTGAACGATTGAGAGTTCATAACTTTTAATCGTTCAGGTTTTTTGGTTGATTGTGAAAACACTGTTGGAAACAGGGTGGAATGGAGCGTAGGACACTCGACTCCTGCGGGAAAGAGAGGGAAAACGGAGATCCCGCAGCACAGCGAGGAAGCTCAGGTTCCTCCCCGCGGAAAGCGAGTGACCGTAGCGCAATGGAACGAACGTGTTGAGACGAATCAAAGAGATGGGAACAGCTAGTGTTCGTCTTTTAGAACCAATCATTTTGTTATGTCCCAAACTCTTTTTTTATTTTCTGTAATTTTATTATGTAAACTAAAAACGCAAATATTATCATTGCGCTATTCGTTTATGCTAAAATAACAGTGGAAGAATTTTTTAGTAAAGGGGACAGATTATGTTAAATTTTGAACGCAATATTGAAAAGTACGCTGAGCTAGCGGTTAAGGTTGGCGTCAATATTCAACCAGGGCAAGTTTTACATATTTCTGCTGATGTTGCATCGGCATCATTCGTACGTGAAGTAGCTAAAAAAGCGTATGAAGCTGGCGCAAAGTCAGTTGACGTTGATTTTAAAGATGATTATCTTGTTCGCTTGAAGTATGAAAAAGCAGCGGATGAAGTATTTGAAGAATTCCCAGCTTGGCGAGTTCAAGAACGCGAAGCGCTTGTTGAAAATGGAGGAGCTGTTTTATCCGTTATCTCAAGCAGTCCGGATCTATTAAAAGGCGTAGACGGAAAGCGTATCGCAACGTTCCAACGTGTAAGCGGTCAAGCGATGAAAAAGTTTAGAGAAGCCATTCAATCTGATAAAATTAGCTGGTCAATCGTAGCCGTACCATCAAAAGAGTGGGCGGCAAAGGTATTCCCTGACGCACCGGAAGATAAGCAAGAAGAAAAGCTATGGGAAGCGATTTTCAAAGCGGTACGTGTGGACCAAGCAGATCCGGTAGCTGCTTGGACAAAACATAACGACAATCTACATGAAAAAGTGGATATCCTAAATGAAAAGCACTTTGCAAAACTACACTATAAAGCACCAGGTACAGACTTAACAATTGAACTACCTGAAAAGCATATTTGGGTAGGCGCTGGAAGCGTGAACGAAAAAGGGCATGACTTCATGGCGAACATGCCAACAGAAGAAGTGTTCACCGTTCCGAAAAAAGACGGTGTGAACGGCCAGGTGACAAGCACAAAGCCATTAAGCTATGCAGGTAACCTGATCGAAAACTTTACGCTTACGTTTGAAAACGGAAAAATTACAGGCGTTAAAGCAGAGCACGGAGAAGAAACGTTAAAGCAGCTAATTGATACAGATGAAGGAGCAAAATATTTAGGTGAAGTGGCGCTAGTACCGCATAACTCACCCATTTCCCAGTCTGATATCATTTTCTACAACACGCTGTTTGACGAAAACGCATCAAATCACTTAGCGATTGGCAGCGCGTATTCTTTCTGCTTAGAAGGCGGAAAAACAATGTCAAAAGGCGAGCTAGCTGAAAACGGAGCAAACGACAGCATCACCCACGTTGATTTCATGATTGGCTCAGCTGAAATGGACATCGACGGCATCAAAGCTGACGGTACAAGCGAGCCCGTGTTTAGAAAAGGGAACTGGGCGTTTTGAATTAAACCTTGATGTAGTAGGGTTTTAACCACCTTAACCTTTTGATTGGTCACAAGCTGGTCACATATTAACGAATAAAGTATTTAATTTATCAGCCACTTCTTGTTGCATACTCGGCAAGACGTGGCTGTATTGATTTAGTGTAATTTGAATGGAAGAGTGTCCAACACGTTCGGAGATAACCTTCACATTCACATTTTGCTGAATCAACATGGTTACATGCGTATGACGTAAATCATGAAATCGTATGACAGGTAGTCCAAGTTTTTTAGCATGATTCTTAAATCTCTTTGATAAAGTAGATGAATCTAAAGGGTTACCGAACTTTGTACAGTTTACTAAGTCATAATCGTTATAAGCCGTACCTTGTTTAAGTTTGTTAGCTAATACTTTCTTACGCTCTTTTTTCAATTGATTAACGAGCATATCAGGAATATGAATAGAACGCACACCAGCCGCTGTTTTAGCCCCTACCTTAAGTTCTTTTGCATACCCGTCATAGATTTGTCTAATGTAGATAACTTGTTTTTCAAAATCAATATCTCGCCATCGTAGCCCTAGGATTTCTCCTTTTCGCATCCCAGTAAGCAGAGCCATAAGAACAATTGTGTAGTATCTATTTTGTTTGGCATTAGCAATGTAGTAATTTACTTGCTTCAAGTCCCAAATGCTCATTTCAGATTTTACTTCTCTTGGTATATTCACGTGCATTAATGGATTCTCAGAGATGAGCTTTAAACCATGTGCCTTCTTCATAAGCTGATTCATTAAAAATAACAGCTTTCGAATAGAATTGTGACTAAGAGAAGAATCTGCTACCAAACTGTTAGTAAACTTTTGAAGAACGATTGGATTCAAATCTTGTAGCTTATAATGACCTAACTTAGGTTTAAGATGATTTCGATATAAGCACTGATGGTTCTTTAGTGTACTTTTAGCTAGCTGAGTCTGTCTTTCTACAAACCATTCCCTTATAAAACTGTCTAAATCAATAAGCTGTGGTTCTATAAAAGTACCTAAGTTCAATTCGTTTAGTACAACCGCTAAAGCTTTTTCTGCTTCTTTCTTCGTTGTAAAACCACGTTTTTTCTTTTGTCTTCGTTTCCCAGTTAGTTCGTCTCTACCAATATCTACTATGAAATAATATTTACCTGTTGTTTTATCTTTCTTTATACTTCCTTGCACCTTAAGAGCCTCCTATATTGCTCCTAAGCTTGTAAAAGGTTTCCTAGACATATTTTAGCATGTTGTGTTTAATCAAGATATTATTTTCTTGTCTAAGCGAAGGTGGTAAGTATTGTGGTATTGGGGAATATTAACAATCTTTGTGAGAAATCAAAAGAATTTACATTTATAAGAGGTGTTTATCTTAACTGAGGGGCTTCTACCACTGGTTCAATATCTTTTAATAAATAAATGTTAAATCAAATAGTTTAATTCTAATTCATCTTGTCGATAAATAGGCTTATATTGTCAAGGAGATGAATGATATGTTGCTCATACCACAAGAAGTTGAAATGAAGTGGCATCAAAGATATAGAAAGTATTATGAAGAAAAAGGATATATTTTCACAAACTATAGAGAAACGTTTAAAGTCGATGTTAATGATTTACCCGAAAACTGTAATAAATACATTGGATTTAAGTCAATAGTTTGGACACAAAAAAGTTAAGTCTTAAGCTGTTTTTCTCATTTGATCCTCAATCGCTTGAGGAGTTTGATAGCCGAGACTACTATGGATTCTGTTTCGGTTATACCATCCTTCTATAAACTGAAATATGGCTACTTTTGCAGCTGAATAGTCTGTGTATTGCGTATGATACACTTCTTCTTTCTTTAATATGGCATGAAACGACTCTATGCAGGCATTATCATAAGGGCAGCCTTTCTGGCTGAAAGACTGCTTAATCTCGTATTTGTGAACATGTTGAGTAAACTCACTACTTGTGTATTGTGAGCCAAGATCGGTATGAAGAATTAAGCCCTTTCCGGGCTTTTGAGCAGTATAAGCGTTTTGAAGTGCTTCAATGACCAGTTCAGATGTCATTGAACGGGAAAAAGAATAGCCAACGATTTTTTTAGAATGTAAATCCAATACGGACGCCAAATAGCACCAACCATCTCTTACTGTAGTGATATACGTAATATCTGCCACCCATTTCTCATTAATCGTCTGTGTAGAGAAATCTCGTTTTAACAGATTAGTCAGTTGTACCACCTTTTCTTTTGATGGATAGGGACGGTATTTTTTCTTTGTTATCGAACAAATTCCTGCCTGTTTCATTAAGCGCTGAACACGCTTTAGACTTAGATAACACCCATTGTTTACTAAAGTCTTATGAATTTTCGGAGCACCATAACCCTCTTTACTTTTTAAATGAATTCGTTGGATTTCTTTCGTCAGCTTCTGGTTTTCCTGTTCACGTTTTGATACCGTTTTTTTGAACGAGTGGTAGTAGCTACTTCGTGGGATCGTTAACACTTCGCACATTTTCTGAACGCTGTATTGCTCTTTATATTTCTCAATAAAATGGTTGAGCTCTGCTTCTGTTACTTTTTCGCGAATATGGCCATAGCCTTTTTTAGAATATCTAGTTCTTGTTTTAACCGAAGGTTTTCCTTCTGAATCTCAGCTAATTCTTTCGGAGTTAGAGAACCTTCTTCTGAACTGATAGGCGTAAATGCCTTCACCCATTTATAGATTGTTACTTCTGATACGCCATATTCACTGCTTAAATCTTTAACCGAGTTTCCCGCATGATATAAATCCACAATGGTTTTCTTAAACTCATCATTGTATCTTTTGCCTGCACGTTTACGTTCCATTTCGGACACATCCTCTCAAAAATAATTGTAAGGACTTAATTAAATGGTATCCATGAAACTATACTAAATCCACTGACACATATAAAGAGTGATTACATAGGACTGTTTTCACCCAGTATAGAGTAAGCCCGTAATCAAACAACGCATATAAAACATCAGGCACCTCCGGTACGATAAATGTATCAATCAAAGGAGGTGCCATTATGTCTACAAACAAATTAACCATTGTTCCCGTCAAACTCGATCCTATTCCAGTTGAAATTTCTTCGAATCATTCTCTCCAATACACTGCTGAGCCAAGTTGTGTAATTAAAACCGCTGTGGCTGAAATTTCCTTCTTCAATGGCGTAGATGAGCGCATTATCCAAACCATTATGAAGGAGCTGAAGGGATGAAACAGGATTTTACGAGCGTGCAAAACATCTACATCATCTGCGGCAAGACAGACATGCGTAAAGGTATTGATGGTCTCGCAACGCTCATTCAAGATTCTTTCGAATTGGATCCGTATAGTGATTCTATCTTTCTGTTTTCTGGATGGAGCAAGGATCGTTATAAATGTTTGTATTTTGATGGAGATGGCTTCGCCATGCTTTATAAACGATTAGATAATGGAAAATTACAATGGCCAAAAGATGAAAATGAGGTACGCAAACTTTCGCAACAAGAGCTTCGTTGGTTATTAGAAGGATTATCTCTGCAACAGCCAAAGGCGATTACAAAATCTACAAAAGGTATCTTTTAATAGCCCTATTTTAAGTGGTATAATCATTCATAACTTAAATTGAACGAAATGTGGTGAATGATTTGGGAGACGCTTCAAATGAAAAAGTGATTCAATTATTGGAAGAACAATTAGCCTACACAAAAGAACAAAATAAAAATTTAACCAAACAAATTGAAGCATTGACTGAACAAATTCGCCAATTAACAAAAGCTTTATACGGTTCTAAATCAGAAAAGTCAAAGTATCAAATACCAGATGGACAAGGCTCATTATTTGAAGACGATCCGTCTTTTAACGAACCTGAGCAGACAGAAGAACAAAGCATCGAAAAGGTTAGTTATACGGTTACTCGTAAAAAGAGAAATAAAAAACGAAATGATTCGTTTCATGAGGATATAGAAATTGAAGAGATTCATCATCACCCAGCCAACTTAGCTTGTGACTGCTGTCGTGGGGAGATGGTAGAGTTCAGTTCAACGTTGATACGTGAAGAGGCGAAATTTATTCCAGCCTCCCTGAAGCGTGTGCAACATTTTGAACATGTGTATGAGTGCAAAACGTGTAAAAACGATGCCATACTAAAAGCTCAAATTAAACGAGGTAAAGCACCGCAAGGTCCAATCCAAAGAAGCATTGCCGGTCCTACTGTTTTGGCAAAGCTTATCTACGATAAGTTTATCCAGTACTCACCTCTTTACCGTCAGGTAAATGAATGGGAGCGCCATGGACTATATACAAATGATAAAAATCTATCCAATTGGGTAATACGTGTGGCAGAGGATTGGCTTCAACCGCTTTATAATTTGATGAACCAATTATTAACGGCAAAATCTGTGTTGCATATAGATGAAACCTACGCACAAATAATTAAGCGTTCAGATGGAAAGCCAGCTCAATCAAACGCTTATAACTGGGTATGTCGCAGTGTACAAAGTGAAGGTCCCATTATCGTTCTATTTAAGAGCGCTCTTTCTCGTGGGCGCGCTGTATTAGAAGATTTAATTAAGGGATTCAAAGGCACTGTGATCTGTGATGGGTATTCAGCTTACGGTCAATTACCTCATGTTCAATTCGCCAACTGTTGGGCTCACGTACGCCGTTATTGGCTAAAAGCCGATAGTAAAAATGGACGAATAGGCGTGCAGTACTGCGATCGGTTGTTTCATATTGAACGGAAAATCAAACATCTTTCACCGGAAGAGCGCTTGCAAGTTCGCCAACAAGAAGCAAAACCGATCGTCGATGAATTTATGGATTGGATTGATCGTTCGCCTTTCTTCGGTAAAAATGCCATTGCGAAAGCAGCTGAATATACATTAAGCCGTTCATCAGAGTTAAAGGTTTTCCTTGAAAATGGGTATGTCGCCATTGATAACAACCCCGCTGAAAATGCCATTCGTCCAAATGTTATTGGTCGCAAAAACTGGCTCTTCTCCGTGAGTGAAGCAGGCGCTAATGCGAATGCCATTTGTTTGAGTTTGGCTGAAACGGCCAAAGCAAACGGAATTGATTTTTATCAGTACTTGGTAAAGCTGATGACGGAATTACCTAATATATCGTTTCATCAACACCCTGAGATTTTACATAATTACATGCCATGGTCAGAGAATATTCAAGCCACATGTGCAAAATAGCCAGCTAACTGAAAAAAATTCAGTTAGCTGGCCGTTCGTCGTGCGTACCGTGAAGGTGCGCTATTTTTTATATTTCGGGCTTAC